>JBGCES010000884.1:0-28935 GCA_045106545.1 Saprospiraceae bacterium | reverse complement strand
GCAATCGCAGTAGCGTAAATAAATGGTTTAAAAGTAGAACCTACTTGCCGACTCACGTTAGAGTTAACGTGATCGTATTGAAAATATTTATGATTAATACCACCAACCCAAGACTTAACATGTCCCGTCACTGGGTCAACTGACATCGAACCCAATTGCAAAAACATCCGATGGTATTTGATAGAATCCAAAGGTGACATGACCGTATCGGTTTCCATCTTATCGTTATAAGCAAAAACAGTCAATTCTGTTGGCTGCTCAAATTTTTTGCGTACCGCCGCTTCAAATTGCTCGTATTTTGTTTTTAATTCAGGATAGCTTTGGGCTTTCATAACCTTGCGGTATTTCGCTGCTAAACCTGCGCTAATCATTCGATTGCTCACTAATCGGGCAATCGCGCCACTTTCTTTTTCTTCTTCAATGATGCGACGAATGTCCACATCTCGCAAGTTAATATCGCCCGTTTCTTTTTCTACTTTCGCAATAATACTGCTCAATCGACTAGTGCGCATATTATCGTAGCGATCCGATTCACGTATCAATCGTTGTAATACTCTTTCGCGAATTTCTACTGGAACTTCAGTCGTATTTTCATCACCTACTTCATAAGTCCAAGGATCTTTTCCTGCCCAATGTTTATTGAACGTCTTCTGCTGTTTTTTCATGTGCTCCCACATGGCAGCTTCGGCGTGGGCTTGGATGATGGGATCGATGGTCGTATAAATTTTTAACCCCTCGCGATATTTGTCATATTTAGACCCATCGGGTTTTCGATTTTCTTCTTTAGCTAAGATGCGATTCAATTCCTTAGAAACCTCCATACGGAAGTAAGGCGCAAGTCCGTCCGTGTGATTACTCCGTTTGAAATTTAAACCTAATGGCAGTTGACGAATGGAGTCGTATTCTGTTTGCGTAAGCAACCCATTCTTTTTCATCTGACTCAAGACGACCATGCGGCGGTGCATGACAGTATCTGGGCGACGAACAGGATTGAAGAGAGAGGGATTTTTTAGCATGCCCATCAAGGTCGCCGCTTGATGTATCTTTAGAGAATCTTGTCCTACACCAAAATAGGTTTCTGAGGCAGATTTGATGCCGTAAGCATCATATAAAAAGCTGAATTTATTGAGGTACATCGCAATGATCTCCTCTTTTGTATAGCGCCGTTCAAGACGTACTGCTATAATCCATTCTTTTAATTTTTGAAAAATACGATCAACTCCGCTTCCTGCTTTACCTGTAAAAAGAAGCTTTGCCAATTGTTGAGTAATAGTACTACCACCACCAGCATTTTTATTACGTAGTAATGCGGTTTTTATTAAAATCCTACCTAACGCTTCCGAGTCAATTCCACTATGTTTATAAAAACGTTCATCCTCTGTAGCGACTAAAGCATTGACGATATTGGGCGAAAGCTCATCATATGTAACCGGAATCCGATTCTCTACATAATATCTACCCAATTCGCTACCATCTGCGGCAAGTACTGCCGAGGCTAGTTCACTCCGTGGATTTTCTAATTCCTCAATACTGGGTAATTCGGTGAAGGAGAGCGCAAAAAAGACCAATGGAATACCAACTATTGCTAAAATCGTCATTGCCCACATGGCACGGACAATTTTACGATAGGTAGGCATGCGTTCTTCGCGAATATTCTGCGTTGAATCTTTCATAGATAATTTTGGACGTAGTGTAAGTTAAGTTTTCTTAAGTATGTAGTAGGGAGGTCAACTTTTCGATTCTAAAAGTTGGTAAAGATAAGATAAGTTTGTGATTGTCAGTAAGGAAGGGCATTAAAATGCAATTCAAGGTAGGGCTAAAAAGAAAAATGGATTGCCGTTTGTAATCAGCAATCCATTTAACGAATATGACAATTGTATAATTGTCATTTTGTGTAATGGTAAATTACAATTTTACCATTACACCATTTTACAATTTTTCTACTTAAAATAATCCCGCATTTTATCGAAAAATCCTTTGTCAGATTTTCCTGGCTGCGGTTTAAAATTATCCATATCGCGCATTTTTTCTAATAAATTACGCTCTTCGTTAGTCAATTTTTTCGGTGTCCACAGATTGACGTGGATTAACTGGTCGCCTTTACCATAGCTTTGTACAGAAGGTAACCCTTTCCCTTTCAAACGGAAAATTTTGCCCGATTGTGTTCCTGCTGGAACTTTGATTTTGACACGTCCATCAATGGTAGGGACTTCTACCGAAGTACCTAAAGCAGCATCTGCGAAATTGAGGTATAATTCGTGAATCAAATTCATACCGTCACGCTGAAAATCATCGTGTTGCTTTTCTTCAATCGAAATCAATAAATCTCCCGCTGGACCACCGCGCATTCCTGCATTTCCTTTACCGCGCATTGACAACTGCATGCCTTCTTCTACTCCTGCTGGAATTTCAATTTCAATAGTTTCCTCTTCATAGTTCCGACCAGAACCTTTACACTTAGGACAACTTGCAGTTACTTCTTTACCAGAACCGTTACAGGTTGGGCAGGTTACTGCGGTCTGCATTTGACCAAGAAAAGTATTTTTAATTTGGCGTACAGAACCTGCGCCACGACAAGTCGTACAGGTTTTAACAGAGCTGCTATCTTTCGCGCCACTGCCACTACATACGTCGCACTGTACTTGTTTTTTGACCTTAATTTTTTTAGTAATCCCACTACCAATTTCTTCTAGTGTCAACGAAACCTTGATGCGCAGATTACTACCACGTTGTCCACGAGTTTGAGTACGTGTACGTCCGCCACCACCACCGCCAAAGAAGCTTTCAAATGGACTACCGCCACCGCCGCGACTCTCTCCAAAAATATCACCAAACTGTTGGAAAATATCATCCATAGTCATGCCACCACGTCCTCCTCTGAATCCACCGCCTCCATTACCATTCACACCTGCGTGCCCAAAACGGTCGTAACGCGCTTTTTTCTGGTCGTCACTCAATATTTCATAAGCCTCTGCTGCTTCTTTAAATTTCTCCTCTGCCTCTTTATTATCTGGATTTTTATCGGGGTGGTATTTGATAGCGAGTTTACGATACGCCTTTTTTATCGCTGCTCCATCCGCACCTTTTGGCACACCTAATACCTCGTAATAATCTCTTTTTGCCATGATGTATTTATATAATGCTCAATCACTATGTTCTTAAAATTATAGTGATTGGATAAAATTTATATTTTAATTATTTACCTACAACTACTTTCGCGTGACGAATGATTACATCGTTGAGGTAATAACCTTTTTCAATAGTATCGACTACTTTTCCTTTCAACTCCTCCGTCGGAGCAGGAATCTCCGTCAATGCCTCGTGTAAGTCGGGATCAAATCCTTCTCCATTAGATTCCATCGCCACTAATCCTTTACCGCGTAAAAGGGTGTTAAGTTTTTGCTGAATCAAACCTACGCCTTCTGCAAATGTGTCTGCTTTATCGTTGTCTTCGGCGTGTTTTTTTGCTCTGTCAAAATCGTCCAAAACGGGCAGCAAAGCTGACAAGGTGTCGCGATTTGCTAATTTTGCATTTTCGATTTTTTCTTTCATCATGCGCCGACGGAAGTTATCGAACTCGGCAGATTTGCGCAAAAACTTGTCTTTCAATTCATCCACTTGGCTCGTTAGCTCACTCACTTTAGTTTGCAAAGCTGCTTCTTTATTAGTTTCAGTAGCGGTTTCTGCTCCACCTTCTGCAGCTATGCCTTCTGCAACTAATTCATTATCAAGGGTTTCGGTTTGGTTTTCTACCGTTTTATCTTTCTTACTCATCATCTTTTTTATTTTGTTAATCACGGAACTGATTTTACTTTGCGTTAATTAGTCGCAGTCCTACCGCGAACAGCGTGCAAAAGTATTGAAATTATTTGTCATTATAATACACTGCAAAACAGCGAATTCAATACCTGTACTATAAAAAAGAATCAATTATTTTGCCACGTGCCAAAATAGGTCATTTTGGCAGTGGAGGACAGACATTCTTGTCTGTCGGTAAGCATATGACAGACAGGAATGTCTGTCCTCCATTACATCCGACTATCCAACAAACGCGACATTTCTTCGAAGGATAAGTTGACGCCAATGATTTCACCTTTTTGGTTAAGTAAATATTTGGTTGGAACTTCTTTTATACCAAACATGCCCGCAATTTTAGCATCAAAAAAACGCATATCTTTATTTTCATCCATCACGTGATATTCCCATACTAAGCCATCGCGTTGAATGGCGTTTTTCCAACTCTTTTCGCTACGCTCAATGCCGACACTTACGACTTCAAAACCCATGGCATCGCTAAATTGTGCATCTTTGTATTTTTTGTAAAATTGCACCAAATTGGGGTTTTCCTTGCGGCAAGGTGCACACCAACTACCCCAAAAGTCCACTAAAACATAATTACCTGCTAGGTTGGTTAAATCAAAGGTGCGACCATCAATATTTTGAGCAATAATATTAGGTGCGGCTTCACCATTGATAAATTTAGGTTTGAAGTATAAATAACGACCAATGCCGTAAGCGAGTAAAATGACTACTAGTAAACCTAATGATTTTGAGAAATTGAAATTCATGATATAATAATCTTTATAAAGTGGAGAACCGATACGGGTAAACTAGACATTCTTGTTTGTCAAGTTAGAATAGCAAACCAGAATTTAACAGACAGGAATATCTGTTCTCCATTAACAAATCGTGTTTAATCATAGTTGTTTTAATGAAAAATATTGATACAGCTGCTTTGCTTCATCAGTTGCCGGAATTAGCAAAGCGCGAAAAGAAAAGTACGAAGAAGTTTTTTAATAAAGTTGCGCAGCGCAAGCCTAAAGAGTTAGACGCAGTAGTCGAAAATTTACATGAGGAAGTTTTTGAGAAAATTGTTTGTTTGGAATGCGCAAATTGTTGTAAAACAACGAGTCCAATTTTTCGCGATCGAGATATAGAGCGATTGGCAAAGCATTTGCGCATACGTCCTGCTCAATTAGTGGATCAATATTTACATTTAGATAGTGAAGGTGATTATGTATTAAACATTGCGCCTTGTCCTTTTTTAGGTGCAGATAACTATTGTAGTGTTTATGAAGCACGGCCAAAAGCTTGTAGAGAATATCCACATACTGACCGGAAAAACTTTCATCAGATTTTAAATTTGACATTGAAAAACACAACGATTTGTCCAGCTGCTTTTACGGTGGTACAGCGATTGAAAACGGAGTTAAAGTTGTAATTGTGTAAAGCAAAAGTTATTTGTTTTAGCGATTGAATTTTGTTGTTTTGAAAGTTATTTTTATTCCCTAACTTGTTACTCACACTACCATTTCTTATGCAAAATGAAAGAATAATTGGACAATACATTGGTGCGACAAAGGGCCCCTTACTTATTGCTTTTGGTAGTATGCACGGTAATGAACCAGCAGGAAAAAAGGCGCTAGAATTGATGTTTAAAATGTTGGAAGTAGAGCCAATTACAAATCCTAATTTTCACTTTTGTGGACAATTGCTAGGATTGATTGGTAATCTTCGCGCTACAAATGTTGCACAACGCTTTATAGAAAGAGATTTAAATCGACAGTGGACATTAGAGAATATCAATCGAGTTAAAGCTACTCCCGTTAAACAACTCACTGCTGAAGATGCAGAGTTACGTGAAAACTTAGATCTCATCGAACGTGTTATAAGCGAGTATCAGCCAGAGCAAATTATTGTGTTGGATATGCATACTACAACTGCCTTTGGCGGAATTTTTTCTATCGCTACTGATAATGAAAAAAGTATTGATATAGGTATTCAACTACACGCGCCAGTTATTACGGGAATGCTACGGGGGCTAAAAGGAACAAGTTTACATTATTTCTGTACAGAAAATCTGGGCGTACCGACTACCGCAGTTTGCTTTGAATCTGGACAACATAACGAACCACTTTCAGTCAACCGAGCCATTGCCGCATTGACGAATTGCATGCGTACCATTGGTTGTGTTGATGCCACTCATATTGAAAATAGGCATGATACTTTGTTGGTTGAATATTCAAAAGGACTACCACAGGTTTCAGAATTGTTAATGGTTCATTCTATCAAACAAGGTGATCATTTCAAAATGAAACCAGGATATAAAAATTTTCAAACTGTTAAAAAAGGCGAGTTATTAGCCCACGATCGTCATGGAGAAATCAGGGCAAAGGCAGACGGAGCAGTTCTGATGCCTTTGTATCAAAAGCAAGGAGAAGACGGTTTCTTTTTAATTCAACCTACGAGAAAAGATTAATATAAAATTGCAATATAGAATGTTTAGATAATCCACATAAGAAGTGTGTTAAGCATTCTCTGTTCGAAAGTTATCAATGGAAAATACTATTCAGACACTAACAGAATTGCCACAACTAGCCGTTTCTTTACTCCATTTTGCAGGCGCAAAAAAAGTTATTTTATTTACGGGTGAAATTGGAGCAGGCAAAACCACCTTAATTAAAGCATTAGGAAAGCAGCTAGGTATTCAACAGTTAGTAACCAGTCCTACTTTTTCGATCATTAATGAATACTCGTATTTAGACGCTGATGGTAAAGAAACGCCATTATACCATATGGACTTATATCGATTAAAAAACCTAGATGAAGCAATTGATATTGGAATTGAGGATTATTTATATAGCGGTAATTACTGCTTTATTGAATGGCCAGCAGTCATAGAAAACTTATTACCACCTGAAGTAGTGCAAGTTCAAATCGAAATTACCGCTGATTCCAGTCGAAAATTTATATTTTTGTAGGCTTTGTTAAGAAATGATAGTAATCATCTAAGTTGATAACATGAGTAACGAGAAAAAAATACCTATTCCTAAAGAGTTTACACAGGCGCATTTGCAAACGCAAACGGAAACGTTAGCAGTAGAAAAAAAGCGTAGTAAACTCGTGATCGGTATTCCCCGCGAGGTGACACTGAGTGAAAACCGGGTGGCACTGGTGCCTTCTGCTGTAGCTACCTTGATTGCTAATGGCCATCGGGTAGTAGTGGAGAAAGATGCTGGTTTGAAATCAAATTATTCAGATATCAACTACTCAGAAGTAGGTGCAGATATTGCATATAGCTCGGAAAGTGTTTACAAATCGGACATTATTATCAAAGTAGCTCCTCCTACGCTGGAGGAAATTGATTTGATGCATACCAATCAAATCTTAATCTCACCGTTACAATTACCCATTATTTCTGCTGAATATATCAATCGCTTGCGCCAAAAGCGAGTCATTGCACTAGCGATGGAATATATTAAAGATGAATCGGGCAACTTCCCCGTAGTGCGCATCATGAGTGAAATGGCGGGATTGAGTTCAATGCTCACCGCAGCGGAATTAATGACCACGACCAGTGGCGGGAAAGGAGTATTACTTGGCGGTATTTCGGGAGTTCCTCCAGCAAAAGTTGTTATTTTAGGCTCAGGAATCGTCGCAGAATACGCTACTCGAACAGCATTGGGATTAGGCGCGGAAGTACGGATTTTTGACAACAATATCAATAAACTCAAACGCATTCAGACGTTGGTTGGGCAATCCCTATATACTTCTGCAATTAGTCCACATTATCTGCGCCGTGAGCTTTTCTCCGCAGACGTAGCTATTGGCGCTATCCATTCTAAGTCAGGTCGCGCTCCAGTCATCGTGAGTGAAGATATGGTAATGAAAATGAAAAGTGGGGCAATTATCATTGATGTAAGTATTGACCAAGGTGGATGTTTTGCAACTTCGGAAGTGACTAGTCATGATAAGCCGACGTTTGTAAAACACGACGTTATTCATTATTGCGTACCTAATATCGCCTCACGCGTATCGCGTACTGCTTCGGTTGCAGTAAGTAATATTTTAACTCCAATTTTATTAAAAGCGGGTAGCACGGGTAGCATTGAATATTTATTATTTAATGATGCGGGTTTACGTCATGGTGTTTATACCTACAAAGGTTGCTTAACCAACAACTATCTAGGACAGCGATTTCGCATTAAATTTACTGATTTAGATTTATTGATTACTTCAAATTTATAATTCACAACTCTTGCAATCATTCATTAATATCCCCTATATGTTTCGCATCTCTTTGACCATCATACTTTTTAGCCTTTTTCAGTCTCTTGCCTTTTCGCAGTTAAACTTGCATGCAGGTTACAACGGTGCATATTTTAATCCAGAAATTACTAATCAAATATTAGCTGATTTTGATATTAATAATCCTGAATGGGACAATCCTTTGGGAGATATTAATTTTGCTTCTGGTGTAATGGCAGGTGTCAATTATCGAATGAATTCATTTGGGATAGAATTCAATTGGTACAATCAAAGCACCAATCCAAAAGCTTCAGGTATTGTTAATGAGAAAGAATTATTTCAAAATTTATTTATTCGTAATAATAGCTATGGGGTAGCTGTTCAAGCTTATATTTCTGATGCGATAAGCATTGGAGTAGGGGGAGAATACCAAAGTTTTGCAGTAAAGAGCGAAAAAACAGGTTTGACGCAACGTTTTAAAGTATTACGCGAAGATGCCTTTGCTGGTCGTGCATTTCTTGATATTGCTGTAGCAAAAGGGGCTATCTCTGCTTTTCATATTCGACCTTACGTACAATTACCCTTTCAAGAGATTAATGTTTTTGCATTAGAGCAAGAACTCAATCCAGATAGTGCCAATAACGCTAATATTGATAATTACAACGAGCAGTTAATCAATTTTGGAATTAGCCTTTATTTTTCAAATGGAGAACAATATTAACGCTTGATAAAAAGCGTAATCAACCAAAATTTATAAGTTGTCACAAAATCAATCTTGTATTCCATCTGTCTATAAATTTCATACATGCAAACCATTGTGACATTTTACTTGGCACGATAATTGTCCTATATAGATTATAAATATAGTAAGTTTACTTACCTATATCTACCCAATATCCCTTTCCGATTTATAAGTATCAAACACCTTCTAAGACTTCATCATTTTTAATGATGAAATTACTACTCCACACACTTTCAAAAGATTAGACCCTGTTTTTGGTCTAATACATCTTTCCCATGCACTATTTTCGGTAGCCACACAACCGATTATTCCTACACCATTCCATAGCACTTTTCAAATTATATCAATCAGGTGATTGAGTATCAATGAGTCATTATTTCTCATTCGTACGCTATTCCTGCAAAATATATATCCAATTTCCTTTACGGTTTCTATTGAAATTGAAGCCGATTTGTATTGACAAATTGTTTGAATCCCCCGCCCTGACGGTTCGGGGCGGGTATTTTTTAAACAAAGGAGTTTGATAATTAAAAAATAATTTTGTTTGCCTGTTTAGATGTAGGTAGGTTTTAAAGTTGTAACATAGGCTGTCAAATGTCAAACGAATGCTTACCCATTACTCCTTTCTTACCTAATTTGCCTTATTGCGGCTTGCCTACCTACCTTTTTCTTCTAAGAATAGAAACAAAAAATGTCACAAAAAAAGCGATACGGAAATTAAATTCTGCATCGCTTTTTTGTATTAACTATTCTATTTTTACTTTTTCTTAATCTTGATTTTTTCTCCCGTTTCCAATTTTTGATGACTTCGATAATTATTCAAAATCATTAAATCACGTACAGTAATAGCTGGAAATTTGTTAGCAATATCTAGTAAAGTTTCATTTTTTTGAATCTTGTACATCTGATATCTCGGTTGCCGTTTTTCAACAACTTCTTGCTGCTCAGAGATTTTTCTAACAAATGGATCTTCCAAAGCTTTAATTGGACGATTACCAATTTCAGTTAGCTCTTCTAGTTTTTCACGTTTAGGTACGACTGGAGCAGGTTTAGGCAAAACCTTACCATATGTAATATTACTCGAATTATTACGCGTTGATGAAGCAGCACTCGCTTCTATCATCGGTGCATGAACAGCAGAACGCGGTTGATAAAGTCGTACTTGCTGCCCTGCTTCCAAAATAGGGTAACGCAATCCATTCCAAGCTTGAATCTGATATGGTGAAAACCCAAAAATACGTGCTACATCATAGATATTCTCTCCTTGCTGTACAGTATATAATGTTTGCATATACAAATTTCCATCTTGCATCTCTGGCGGAGTAGTAAAATATACTGGATGTAGTATTATATCTGATATAGACCCTTGATAATCGGGGCGTTGTGCTTCTAAGTATCGTACTAATCTTGGTGCCGTTCGTTTGGGTAGTGTAACTTGGTTTCCATATTGACTTGCAGGAATGTTAGCTCGACTAAAACTGGGATTAAGCATTCCGATAATATCCATCGGTGTCCCTGTAATCTGAGCAATATTATGAAAGCTCATTTCACCATAAACGGTAACTTGCTCGGTAATCTGCACATCAAGATGCGGATAGCGTGGGTATAAACCATGCTTATCGTAATGATGCATCAAGTAAGTTGCAGCAATAAATGCAGGTACGTAGTTGCGTGTTTCGCGTGGCAAATATTGTTGGATATTCCAAAAATTTTTGGAGCGTGCACGCTTAATTGCCCGACTCACGCGCCCTCCGCCACTATTATAAGCAGCCAATGCTAATGCCCAATCGCCAAAACGATCATAAGCCCTTAACAAATATTGCGCTGCTGCCTCAGTAGATTTTTCAGGATCACAGCGATCATCATATTGATAATTAATATTCAAACCATATTCCTTACCAGTTGCTGGCATAAATTGCCATAGCCCAACGGCGCCCGCTCGCGAAACTGCTTTAGGATTTAAAGCCGATTCTACCACCGATAAATATTTTAAATCTTCAGGCAATCCTAGCTGACGTAACTTCTTTTCAAAAAGCTCAAAATACAAAATACTTTTACCCAAAATCATTTCTGATTTTTCCCGATTATTGATCGTATAGGTACGTAGATAGCTTTTTACCGCAGGCGTGTAACGTGGCTTAATGACCGCAGACGGTAAATTAAGTACTCGTTGGCGAATTTCTTCTTCGTTGTATTCATTATAGTCAGCAGTATTAGCATAACTATTAATAGAAAACAGCAATAAGAATAGAGAAGTAAAGATAGAGGCAAGCAAACCCTTAATTTGTGTCGATTTCATCTCGATTATAGTCAATTTTGCTCAAGTAGCAAGAAAATTAAATTAACAAGAAAACACACTATAATAGGTTGATTATAAACGCTTTCAAACCCATTACTTTTTACTTGTCAATAGTCGCTTGTTACTTTTGTGGTAGTGTTTTAGGAAATTATATTCTTTGTTTTGTAGAGGTGTAGGCAGTTCTCAATTAGCCGTAAAGGTAAGGAAAATGACTGGTATTGAAAATCATTTAACGTTCCGCTAAGAACTAGCGTGTGGGTAGGATATAGTAAAGATGCAAGAACCATTCCGTTACATAAAAATAATGGTTCTTTGATAATTCAGAAATACTTTGCCTATTTTAATATCGCCAATTAAACCTCTGCTCAATTTGTTAGTCTATGTAGATGTAAACTAAATTATTTCATAAAAACGAATTTAAATGATACAGTTAAAAAATATAGTCGTGATAAGCTTTGTGTTCATTTTAACTTTTTTTGCACAAGATACCTTGGCTCAACGCGGACAAAGAGGTAATATAGTAGAACATCTAAAGCATCACATTGAACTCACTCCAGAGCAAGAAACCGAATTAACCGCAATCACAGAGAAATATAACACGAGAATTAAGAGTTTGCGTGAAGACCCTAGTGAGAACCGCGAAAAAATCAAACAGCTTCGTCAAGCCCAACGCGCCGAAGTCAATAAAGTATTGACTGCTGAACAAGAGGCCACTTTGAAAGAGAAAAGAAAGGGACATCACGGTCACCGTAAAGGAAAAGGCGCGCAAGGAGATAAAAAAGGCTTGCGTACTGAATTAAAAAAATATCGCGAAGAAAATATCAAACCTGTATTAGCTGCTCAACGTGTTCAATTAGAAAATAAAATTTCTGGAGCAGATCGAGCAACCTTAGCAGAATTACGCGTGGTTTTTGAGCAAGAAAAAACAGCACGTAAGTCTAGTCATAAAAAAGGCGAACGACCAGATAGAGAAGCACGTGACGCTCAACGTGATGCTTTTGAAATGAAGTATGCTAAAGAAATTGCTACACTAAAATCACTAACTCAGAAATATGACACTGAGCTAGAAAATATCCGTACCGCTATTCAACCACAGATAGAAAAGTGGAAAAAAGATACTCAAGCTATCACTCAAAAGTATTTGTCTGAATCAGAAGATAGAAAAGGTCATCATGCTAAGAAAAAACACCACAAAAGTGGTGCAATTTTAAAAGGTGAAAAAGCTAAAAGCCGCTTCCTATTAATGGCACCCGCTGCTTAAATAAACTTGGATTCTTTCATCTTAAATAATATAAAAATGGTCTTTTTACTCATTTCGCGAGTAAAAAGACTATTTTTTTAACTTTAAGCGAACTAATAATTTTATTTATTTAAAAATATCAGTATATTATGCTGCAATTATATTAATTGCTCAAAACGATATTTGTATGAAGACCCACAAACGTGAAATTTTAATTTATTACAACCCCGATTCAAGTTCAGATCGACGTACCGTCGCACATGCTAAAGGTATGGTTCCACATCTGCGAAGTTATGCTCATAAGAGCTCGCCATCGGGCAGAACGAGTTGGCATCAGATTATTAGATCGTTAGCTGTTCATCCAAAAGAGCTGTTGAATAAAGCACATCCTGATTATCAGGAAAACATAAGAGGAAAAGAATTTGATGAAGAAGGATGGATGAATGTTTTGCGCCATAATCCACAGATGATAAAATATCCAATTGCAGTGCGTGGAGACAAAGCGGTACTTTGTAGTACGCCCACCGATGTTTACCGCTTAGTGGACAATCCAAATCGTCCACTCAATCGTATTCCACGCCGTTGATTTTTATAAGTTTTATTGTATTCTTTCTCCACAAAGCATTAACTATCCACTGTACTGAATAACCACATCTGGATAGTCTAAAGCAACGGAAAACCTAGTCCTTAGTGTTTTTCCGTTGCTTTCCTTTTTATCAACAAATTGTTGTCATTTTTCTTTTTTACTTTTCCTTTTCGTAATTTTGGATGCTTAAATTAAAGATGTTAGACAATTACAGTTTCTAACCACTAACATCCAACCTCTAATATTTATAAAATAATTAATATGTCTTTTGAAGTCGAAGGGAAATTACACAAGAAGTACGACACCGAAGCAAAAAGTGCGAAATTTCAAGCACGTGAATTAGTAATTGAAGTAGCTGATGGTCAGTACCCTCAATTTATTAAATTTCAATTGGTACAAGATCGTTGTTCTTTATTAGATGATTACAATGAAGGAGAGCAAATCAAAGTGCACTTCGACCTACGTGGCCGCGAATGGAATGGAAAATATTTCACCAATTTAAATGCTTGGCGTTTAGAAAAAGTAGGCGCAGCAGATGCACCAGCTCCTACCGCGACCCCCGCTGAAGATTCGTTTCCAAGTGCTGCTGATGAACCGAATGTAGAAGTAAATGATGACTTACCTTTTTAAAAAGTAGTGCTTTTTTGACACCAAATTATACTTTTTTACGTTTCTACACTAGTTTACACTTTTTCAACTAAGTACAATTATATCGTCATGAATACTACCGCCACCGTTGCATTAAACCCCAAGGTGATCAACGCAGAATCAGCTAAGCAATTTCAACGTGAATTTTCTGTAGCTAAACCGTATAAGCACATCGTTATTGATAACTTTTTAACAGAAGAAGTTGCGAATTCGCTCTATGAAAATTTTCCTAAGATGACCGAATTGCGTAAGCACTATAAGGGCATCAACGAAAACAAATCGGAAGGTTCGAGTTTCAATCAGTATCATGGTGATTTTGTAAAAGTATTGGATAGTATTAAAAGCCCAGCATTTGTTAAGTGGATGGAAGAAGTCGTACAAATTGACGATTTACTGTTACCAGACGACCACCGAGGCGCAGGAGTACATCAAGGGAAAAATGGTAGTTTTTTAGATATCCACGTAGATTTTAGTGTGCATCCCATTTTAAATATGCACCGCCGTTTGAATTTATTAATATTTTTAAATAAAAACTGGCAAGCAGAATACGGTGGCTTATTAGAGCTATGGAATGAAGACGTAACAGTTTTAGAAAAAGAAGTTATCCCTGCGTTTAACCGAGCCGTTATTTTTGAGTGTACAGAAACCTCTTATCATGGCTACGATGTGATTAAAGTACCAGAAGGGGAGACACGCAAATCTATTTACAGTTACTACTATTCACCCGTGGCAGAGGGCGTAAGGTATCATGATACTATTTTTAAACCGCGTCCAGATGCTTCTATGCTGAAAAAAACGCAGACACATACCAAAGAAGCAGTCAAAAATGGTGTAAAGAAAACTTTGCAAAAGTTGGGCATCACTTCCATCTTTAAAAAATTCGAATAACTGGAAACATTTTTTACTGAATCTCAGTTATATTCACAGATGTGAAAAAAAATGCAATAAAAATTTTCTTATCTTAGAAAATGTTATAAATTTGCATCGCTTTTGAAAGAAAGCTGGTAATTGACCCATGGTGTAATTGGTAACACACCAGTTTTTGGTTCTGGCATTCAAGGTTCGAGTCCTTGTGGGTCAACATAAAGAGTCGAGTAATTTTACTCGGCTCTTTTTTTATTCCTTCCTTTTGATATTGTGAACGCATTAACAAAGTCACCCTTGACTTTCTCCTTCAACTTTCCTATTTTTCAAATTCTAATCAAATTGAGTTAATCGCCTAATAACTAATCACTTTTGGTACGATTTTTCCGCCATTTTACGTTAAGCTATTAAAACGTTACAGAAACGACTTCTACCAACAAAATTGTGTTAAAAGACCTACGCCTTTCATCCTTTTTTATAAAAAGAGGTTATATAATTTATCTTTATTCATATATTTAACGTATAACCTACCTCGCAAACTTCTACTATTACGTTTGTTTGCTAACGCGATAGCTAAGAGAACACGCTATCCAAAATTTTGACGACAAGATGAATCAAGGAAATAGTTACGACCTGTTGATCCAAAAGCTGGATCGTTTTATTAGAAAATACTACGTGAACCAGTTGATCCGTGGCATGCTGTACACTACCGCTCTGGTATTAGTATTGTTTCTCGGATTGAATTTTTTGGAACATTATTATTACTTCCCTTCCAGTACTCGGAAACTTCTTTTTTATTCTTTTATCGGTATTAGCGCAGTCGCTTTAGGTGGTTGGGTATTATTGCCACTGCTACGTTATTTCCGTTTGGGAAAAACGATTTCACATACGCAAGCGGCAACCATTATTGGCAGTCACTTCGTGGATGTAAAGGATAAATTATTAAATATTTTACAGCTCCGTGATCAGACAGGAAATAGTCCTAATGCAGATTTAGTATTAGCGAGTATCAACCAAAAATCAGAGCAAATCAAATTAGTACCATTTAAAAATGCGATTGATTTAGGGGAAAATCGTAAGTATTTACGTTACGCGCTGCCTCCTTTGATGTTATTAATTATCATCTTATTCGCTGCGCCGAGTTTAATTAAAGATTCGACCAATCGCCTGATTCGTAACAATGAAGAATTCGAACGTCCTGCGCCATTTTCATTTATCGTAGAGGAAGATAACATGGAAGTCGTACAGTTTGAAGATTATCCCTTGACGGTAAAAGTAGAAGGAGAAATATTACCAAACGAAGTGTTTATCGATGTCGATAATTATCAATATCGCTTAACAAAAGAAGAACCTGGTGTTTTTTCTTATCGCTTTAGCAATGTACAAAAAGAAACAGATTTTAAATTATTTTCGAGTGGCGTAGAGTCAGAAGAATTTGAACTAAAGGTATTAAAAAAGCCAAATATTCTCGGTTTCGATTTAAAACTAGATTACCCAGCTTATACTCAACGTAAGGATGAATCCTTAGCCAGTATTGGCGATGTTGTCGTACCAGCCGGAACTAATATTGATTGGGTATTCAATTCTTTGAACACGGATAATATAGATATTCAGTTTGCAGGTGCGAAAGAATTAGTAGAAACGAAGCGTTTCTCGGATGACTTATTTACCTATAAAAAACGCATTCTGCGTGATGAAGCGTACAAGTTGTATGTTTCTAATGCAGACTTACCCAAAGCGGATTCAATCAGCTATACGATTACCGTTATTCCCGATCAATATCCTACGATAAAAGCAGAAAAATTTGCCGATAGTACGAACGCTAAACTCCTCTTTTTTGCAGGTGACGCAGGAGATGATTATGGTTTACGTAGTCTGACTTTCAACTATCGCATTAAAAAAGAAAAAGGTCAGCAAGGTGAATTGCAAACCACACCGCTCTCTACGGGGAATGGTAAAAACGTGCAGTACGATCATACTTTTGATTTAAATGAATTGGCATTAGCTCCTGGTGACGAAGTTTCTTACTATTTCGAGGTATATGATAATGATGCGGTAAATGGTAGCAAATCAGCACGAACGAATTTGATGATGTACGCGATGCCTACGGTGGATGAATTTGAAAAACTGGAAGAAGAAAATGAAAATCAGATTAAAGATAAACTGCAAAAATCGCTAGAAGAAAGTAAGAAAGTGCAACAGGATATGAAGAAGTTGCGCGAAAAGTTATTGCAAGAAAAAGAATTAGATTGGCAAGATCGGAAAGAATTAGAACGCTTGATGGAACGCCAAAAAGAGTTGCAAAAAGACATTCAAGATGCACAAAAATCGTTTGAAGAAAATTTGAAAAATCAAGAAGAATTTTCGAAAACAGATGAAAACATTCTCGAAAAACAAGAGAAATTACAAGAGATGTTTGAAGAGGTCATGAGTGAGGAAATGCAAGAATTGATGAAACAGATTGAGGAAATGATGCAGGATATGGAGAAAGAGAATGCCTTGGAAATGATGGAAGATATGGAAATGAACGACGAGGAGTTAGAAATGGAATTAGATCGCATGCTTGAAATGTTTAAGCAATTGGAGCTGGAGAATGAAATGGAAAAAGCAATTGACAAACTGGAAGAGCTTGCTGAAAAACAAGAAGAACTGAGTGAAGAAACAGAAAAGGAAGAAAATGCAAGTGATGAAAAACAAGAAGAATTGAAGGAAAAGCAAGAGGATATCAATAAAGAATTTGACGAGCTCAAGGAGAAGATGGATGATATTGAGAAGAAAAACGAAGAGTTAGAAAATCCTAAAGATATTGATACGCAAGAAGAAGAACAGGAAGATATAGAACAGAATCTGGATGACAGCAAGGAACAATTAGACCAAAAACAAAATTCCAAGGCATCTAAATCACAGAAAAAAGCAGCCAATAAAATGAAAGAAATGGCAGCAGCCATGGCACAGCAAATGCAATCGCAGGAGATGGAACAAATGGAAGAAGATATGCAAGCACTGCGACAATTACTAGAGAACCTAGTTGGTCTTTCATTTGAGCAAGAAGATTTAATTGACCAGATTAACGAGTCAAATATCAATACGCCACGTTACGTAGATTTAGTGCAGCAGCAGTATAAATTGAAAGATGACTTCAAATTAGTAGAAGATAGTCTGCAAGCATTAAGTAAACGGGTTTTTCAAATTGAATCCTTCGTTACTGAAAAAGTAACCGAAGTGAAACGCAATATGAAGGAAGGTTTGAAAGACTTAGAAGAACGTAAAAAGCCTCAAGCAGCAACGCATCAACAACGTACAATGCAAAATGTCAATGACTTGGCATTAATGTTGAGCGAAGTAATGAATCAGATGCAGCAACAAATGTCAGGAATGATGTCGGGTGATCAGATGTGTAAAAACCCTGGTGGTAAAGGTAAGAAAGGTTCAAAACCTTCTGATAAACCTGGAGAAGGACAGAAGGGTATCAATGACCAAATGAAGCAGATGAAACAGGCAATGGAGCAAGGCAAAGGTGGCTCAAGTAAGCAGTTTGCAGAAATGGCAGCTAAACAAGCAGCACTTCGCAAAGCATTGCGTCAAAAGCAAGCCGAAAAACAAAAACAAGGCAAAGGTGGCTCTGAACAAATGGATAAAATCTTAGAGCAAATGAATAAAACGGAAACGGATTTAGTCAATAAAAAACTGACTAATGAAATGCTCCAACGACAGGAAGAAATACTCACTCGCCTTTTGGAACATGAAAAAGCAGAGCGTGAACGTGAGTATGATAACAAACGTAAAGCAGAATCTGCACAACAATACGAACGTAAATTACCATCTTCACTAGAAGAATATATTAAGAAACGTGAATCAGAAATTGATATGTACAAATCAGTTTCGCCTAATTTAAAACCGTATTATAAATTTCTAGTAGAAGAATATTTTAAGTCTTTACAAAATTAATTTTGGTGAGCTGGTTTGCTAAAACAACCAGCTCACTAAATTCAGCATTTGACTTATTGCCTAAAACCGCTTAACTTTGTAATACTATATCAAACCTATGTTCTTCTAAAACACACCAATTTTCAATTTTCCCGTATCTTAATAAATAGTCTTGCAAAATTTAAATTGTAATCCACTTTATACTTTTTAATTCTTGCAATTTTCTTTTCACTGTTTACTCACATATCCGAAACATTCCATAACTCGTTGATTTTTAGAAAATTACGAAGCAATTGTGAACTTTGTATAGCTAAATCTTGTATTCAATAAATAGCTAGGACTGGATTTGTATTGTTCATTAATCAGAAGACAATCACCATCAAGTCAGTATGAAGTAGTTGCATTTACTTTCCAAATTCCTCCTTGTAACGTTAAAAATGAGTGAACCACTACAGATGATTAAAATGTCTTCGCATCCGGGTAACGTAGCAAAAGTTGAAACTTTCGTACAAAAACTCGCCCAAAAATATCGCATCAGTCCTGACGTTTACGGAAATATGCTAATTAGCCTTACCGAAGCCGTCACCAATGCAATTCGTCATGGTAACCATAATGATGAATCAAAACAAGTCGCTATTCAAATCCGAAAAGTCCAAGATCGTTTGTGCTTCAAAATCTCCGATGAAGGACGCGGCTTTGATTATACAGACGTACCCGATCCAACCAAACCAGAAAATTTACTAAAAATTGGTGGGCGCGGCGTATTTTTGATGCGCGAATTATGCGACTCACTTTCTTTCTACAATAATGGAAGTACGGTGCAGATGGAATTTGAAATTCATTAGTACCCAGCAATAGGAGGTATTCATAAAACACCTCCTATTACTTTTCAATTTATTCTTCGCCTCACCTTTTTTATGGAAGACTTTTTTGAAGTAAAAACGGATGAAATCATTATATTTCATCAAGAAGATGTTGAATTTTCTTTTGACCAAATTGTCGAATTTACCAAATGGATTCAGGCAATAGTCACTAACGAAAATTGTAATTTAACCCAACTCACCTACATTTTTTGCAGCGATAAATATCTCCACCAACTCAATGTCGAATACCTCGATCACGACACGCTAACGGATGTAATTACGTTTCCCTACGCAGCGCCGCCACAAGTAGAAGGAGACATTTTTATTAGTACCGAACGGATAGCAGAAAATGCTGCAACATTTCAAACCTCTTTTTTACACGAACTCGCGCGCGTCATGATTCACGGCGTTTTACATCTTTGTGGCTACGGTGATAAAACAGAATCCGAACAACAAACCATGCGAGCAAAAGAAAATGCTGCACTACAACTTACTCAACAATACAACATAAATCTCTAAATTTCGTACAATCTAGCAGTGACTGCAATAGGCAAAGCTGGTATAAATTTCGTGTAGAAAATACGATGGCAAACGCAGGATAACAATGGTGTTTTTATAAAGCGATTGTTTTTAAACCTGCAAAAAAATTCTACTTTTGTTTGCACTAAGAAACTAAACAAAAACAAATATTTATATCTGGTATAAGGTCAGCACCTTATGCCCATTTTTTTATCCACTCACCACGATTTTTCCTACCAAATAAACGAATAGGATATTGGATGTTGGATATTGGATACTGGATTCAAATTGAGTTCCATTTCCAAAATTCCCAATCCAAAATCCCCAATCCATAAAATATGAAAGTTTTAAAATTTGGTGGCTCTTCGGTCGCTAAACCAGAACGCATCGAAGGCATCATAAATATCCTGAAAGACTACTATACGCGTGGTGAAAAATTCACCGTAGTCTGTTCTGCCTTTGGCGGAGTAACTGACTCGTTAATTGACATGAGTACGCGCGCAGCAGCGGGTGACGAAAGTTATCAGGAGTTGTTTGCCGCATTTCAAAAACGCCACGTTGAAGCAGCAAAAGCACTATTAAGCAAAGAAACGCTGAAAAGAGAATTACCTAAATTAAAAGAGAATCACAACGTTCTCAAAAATTTACTCTATGGTGTTTTCCTAGTACGCGAAGCATCATTGCGCACAATGGACTATGTCCTAAGCTTTGGTGAGCGCAATTCTAACTTCATCATCGCACTTGCATTAAGTGACAATGGTGTAAACGCTAAGTTTTTAGACGCACGTAAAGTAATTCGTACCGATAAAAATTTTAGTGCCGCCAAAGTTGATTTTCCGCAGTCTTACGAATTAATCCGTAATTATTATAAAGAAAACCCCGAAGTACAAATCGTAACGGGCTTTATCGGTTCAGCGAAAGGTGGATTGACGACTACACTCGGGCGCGGTGGATCGGATTATACAGCTTCTTTATTAGCAGCAGGTTTGGATGCGGAACACGTAGAAATTTGGACAGATGTAAATGGCGTTCTAACTGCCGATCCACGCAAGGTGAAAAAAGCATTCACAATTCCAACGATGACTTACGCCGAAGCGATGGAAATGTCACACTTCGGTGCGAAGGTGATTTATCCACCGACTTTGCAACCTGCCTTAGCGAAGCAAATTCCGATTTATATCAAAAATACATTTGAACCTAAATTTCCTGGTACATTCATTTCTAGTAAAAACAATGAAACAGGTCATCCTGTGAAAGGTATTTCTTCGATTGGAAATATCTCCCTTTTGACCTTATCAGGTAGTGGTTTGTTTGGCGTACCGGGCATAGCAGGGCGTTTATTCGGAACACTGGCACATGCGGGAGTAAATATTGTTCTGATTACTCAAGGTTCATCAGAGAATGCGATCAGCTTTGCCGTACAGCCCAAAGATGCAAAGAATGCGAAAAGAGTAGTCGAAAAAGAATTTGAATACGATCGCCAAATGGGTTTAGTGCGTTCGGTAAAAGTAGAAGATGAACTCGCCGTAGTCGCTATCATTGGTGAAAACATGCGTTATCGTCCTGGTATTTCTGGTCGCTTATTTAATGCACTTGGTAAAAATGGCATCAACGCTGTTGCCATTGCTCAGGGTTCTTCGGAATTAAATGTATCGGTAGTTATTAATCGCTCTGACGAAGCAAAAGCATTAAATGCATTGCACGAAGCCTTTTTCCTTTCTGACACGAAAGAGTTACATCTTTTTGTCATTGGAGTTGGTTTGATAGGTAGTGAATTGTTAAAACAAATTAAAAACCAATCCGTATTTTTAAAAGAAAAACGGTCGCTGGAATTAAAAGTAGTTGGTTTAGCAAATTCGCGTCAGATGCTATTCGATACCGATGGAGTAGATTTAGATAATTGGAAAACAGCATTGAAAAATTCTGAAGACAAATCTGACTTAACGCGCTTTATTGGAAAAATGCGCGAGTTAAATTTATCCAATACAATTTTCATAGATAATACTGCTGACGCAAAAATTTCTAGTTACTACGAATCTATTTTAGATTCGAGCATCTCGATTTCTACGCCAAACAAAATCGCGACTTCTTCTGCTTATTTACAATATCAACGTTTGAAAAATATCGCGGATCAACGTGGCGTACATTTTTTATATGAAACTAATGTTGGAGCAGGACTTCCAGTTATTTCCACTTTACGTGACTTAATAAATAGTGGTGATCAGATTTTAAAAATCGAAGGCGTTCTATCTGGTTCTTTATCGTTCATTTTTAATTCTTTCAACGCAGGTACTAAATTTAGCGACATTGTAAAACAAGCTAAAAAACTGGGTTATACCGAACCAGATCCACGCATTGATTTAAATGGAATTGACGTCCGTCGCAAACTAATTATTCTTGCACGAGAAACAGGCTTACCGATTGAAGCAGCAGATGTGAAGATTAATAATATTCTACCTACTGCTTGTCAAGAAGCTGAAACGGTAGCAGACTTTTTAGTAGAAGTTGAAAAGGCAGATGCCTATTTTGAAAAATTACGTGCTGATGCCGCAGCGGATGGAAAAGTGCTCCGTATGGTAGCGAAATTAGAAAATGAAGAAACGACCATTGGTTTACAAGCCGTCGATGCCAATCATCCATTTTACAATTTGAGCGGTAGCGATAACATGATCGTTTTCACGACCGAACGTTACAAAGAACGTCCTTTAGTTGTCCGTGGCCCAGGAGCAGGAGCAGAGGTTACTGCCGCAGGCGTATTTGCAGAAGTGATTACCATTGGTAGTAATTTATAATTTTTACATTTAAATTGTTTTGTAAGTAAGTTACTATTATTGAAATATAGTTAACGTTAGCAGTACAACTACTAACTCATAACTACAAACTAAAAGAATGAACCCTGGATTAAAAGTTTTCGCTCCCGCATCAGTGGCAAATGTCGCATGCGGGTTCGACATTTTAGGATTTGCAATTGAAAAGCCTGGCGATGAAATCATCGTTCGCTTTTCTGATAAGCCTGGTTTACGTATTACACGTATCACTGGGGCAAAAGGTAAATTACCTTACGAAGTTGAAAAGAATACCGCTGGCTTTGCGGCAATGAGGTTGCTAGAACATTTAGGTGAAACCGAACGTGGCATCGAAATGGAAATTCATAAAAAAATGCCCTTTGGTAGTGGATTAGGATCTAGTGCAGCAAGTGCAGTAGGAGGGGTGATGGCGGTGAACGAGTTATTAAAACGTCCGTTGACTAAACGCGAATTATTACCATTTGCGGTATTAGGCGAACAAATTGCCGATGGTGCGTATCATGCAGATAATGTCGCACCTTCGCTAATTGGAGGAATGACCTTAATTCGTAGTAATGAAGAACTAGATGTTCATCGCTTATTTCTTCCAAATGGTCTTTATGCTACGGTCATCTATCCACACATCAAAGTCTTGACGAAAGATTCGCGCGATGTGTTGAATGATACTGTGAGTATGAAAAAGTGTATTCAACAGAATGGGAATATTGCTGGATTAATCGTTGGCCTATATACCACCAATTTAGACTTAATTAGTCGATCGTTACAAGATGTAATTGTCGAACCACAACGAGCTAAATTAATTCCTGGATTTTATGATATAAAAGAAGGGGCGTTGAAAGCGGGTGCGTTGGGTTGTAGTATTTCTGGCGCAGGTCCATCCATTTTTGCGTTAAGTGCCAATAGTCATATTGCCGAGAACGTAGGAGAAGCGATGAAAAAAGTTTTCACTGATTTAAAAATTGAACATCAATTATTTATTTCGCCCATCAATCAAGAAGGAGCGATTAGGTGTTAAACGAGAGGAGAGAAGCGGGCCTCCGCTGTATTACGAGAAGTAATAATGATTTACTCTCGACTCTTTTATCTAAAGTAAAATTTATCATGCAACTATATAGTACAAAAAGCCCTACCGAATTTGTTTCTCTGAAAGAAGCAGTCCTACGAGGTTTACCACCTGACAATGGTTTATACATGCCACAGGAAATCCCACGATTGCCAGCTGAGTTTTTTCAAAACTTACGCGATATGTCTTTTCCTGATATTGCTTTTGCAGTAACTAAAAACTTATTGGGCGATACTATTCCTACCGAAGATTTAAAAACTATCATTGATAATGCGGTAAATTTTCCTGCGCCCGTAGTTCAGTTAGACGAAGAGAAATACGTTTTAGAATTATTTCACGGACCTTCTTTAGCATTTAAAGATTTCGGTGCTCGCTTCATGGCTCAGTTGATGAGTTACTTTAATCAAGGCGAAGAAAAAGAATTAGTCATTTTAGTAGCAACTTCTGGTGATACGGGTGGGGCAGTGGCGGCTGGGTTTTATCAGGCGTTGGGCATTAAAGTTGTAATTCTTTATCCGTCTGGCAAAGTCAGTTATCTGCAAGAAAAGCAATTGACTACTTTAGGGCATAACATTTCTGCTTTAGAGATTGATGGGACATTCGATGATTGCCAAGCATTAGTAAAGAAAGCATTTCTAGATAAAGAGTTAACGGATAATATTCGCCTAACCTCTGCCAATTCGATCAATATTTCGCGGCTAATCCCACAGTCATTCTACTACTTTGAAGCATTCAAACAACTACCCGAAACGGATAAAGATGTGGTTTTTTGTATTCCCAGTGGTAACTTTGGAAACTTAACGGCTGGCATTCTTGCTCAGAGAATGGGACTTCCAATCAAACATTTCATTGCAGCAACTAACGCAAACGATGTTGTTCCACAATATTTAGATTCTGGTGATTATCAGCCTCGTCCTTCGGTTCGTACTATTTCTAATGCAATGGATGTAGGTAATCCTTCTAATTTTGCGCGGATGTTAGACATCTATTGTTCCACGTGGAACAATATGCGCGATGCGATTACAGGATATGGAATAGATGATACAGCTACTGAAAAAGGCGTAAAAGAAGTTGATGACAGATATAATTATGTAATAGATCCACATGGAGCAGTAGGGTACTTAGCTTTGAAAGAATATCAAGTAACTAATCCTGACACTATAGGAGTAATATTAGAAACTGCCCATCCAGCAAAGTTCATCGATGATGTAGAAAGAATTTTAGAAAAGAAGATTCACATTCCAGATAGACTAGAGGCTTTAAGAGATAAACCCAAAGAAGCCACTCAAACATCTATCGAATACGATGATTTTAAAGATTGGCTTTTAGCTAATTACTGATAAAAAAGGTTCAACTGCTGACAGTTGAACCTTTTTTGTTTAAATCTATTCTACTATTTAGATAGCTTTTTTACTAAAATCATTCTGATAAAGTTATCTTCGCGAAGCTATGGGGATTGTTCCACGTGGAACAATTCAATAATAGTATTCAAAATCAACCTAAACAATTAGCTATATTATTTATTAAACATCATTACTAAAATGCCACAACAAATTAAGAGTCTATTTGGATTGCTGTGTTTGATCTTAGCATTTACCACGCTCATTGCACAACAGGACAACACTAACCAAAATAAATTCCGCCAGTTAGGACAGGAACTACCTACGCCCAATGTTTATCGAAATGCCGCAGGAGCGCCTGGACATCAGTATTATCAACAGAAAGCAGATTATAAAATCAAGCTAGAATTAGATGATAAGAAACAACGCATCTATGGAGAAGAGACTGTAACCTACTTTAATAACTCACCCGATCCTTTAGATTACCTATGGGTACAATTGGATCAAAACATGCGAGCGAAAGACTCGGACACTTACAAATCAGCAACATCTAAAATAGGAGAGCGTAAAAGTTTGCGCGGACTAAGTCAACTTGAACCTAGTTTTGATGGTGGCTTTAAAATTGAATACGTAAAAGATGCGAATGGTAAAGACGCAGCATATACCATCGTCAAAACCATGATGCGCCTTGATTTACCAAAGCCATTAATGAAAGGCGAGAGTCATACCTTTTCTGTAAAATGGTGGTACAATATCAATGATCGGATGCAAATAGGTGGACGCTCAGGTTATGAATATTTTGAAGAAGACGATAATTACCTTTATACGATTGCTCAATTCTTTCCGCGCATGGCAGTTTACAATGACGTAGAAGGTTGGCAGAATAAGCAGTTTTTAGGCAATGGTGAATTTGCATTAGTCTTTGGTGACTACGAAGTAGACATAACTGTACCAGCAGATCATTACGTAGCAGCAACTGGAACACTGCAAAATATGAAAGATTGTCTTTCTAGTAAAGAAAGAAAACGCTATGAAGAAGCCGAAAAATCTTTTGAAGAGCCCGTTATTGTAGTAACGCAAGCGGAAGCAGAAGTCAACGAAAAAGAAAAATCGACGAAGCAAAAAACTTGGAAATTCAAAGCAGATAATGTTCGGGACTTTGCTTTTGCTTCTTCGCGTAAATTCATTTGGGATGCGATGGCAGTAAAGCAAACAGATGGAACAACCGTAATGGCAATGTCCATGTACCCCAAGGAAGGTAATCCGCTTTGGGAACGCTATTCTACCAAAGCCGTTGCTCATACTTTGAAATGGTATTCGCACTATACTTTTCCATACCCTTACCCAGTAGCTTGGTCGATTCACGCAAAACGAATTGGCATGGAATACCCAATGATTTGCTTCAATTTCGGTCGTCCTGAAAAAGATGGAACTTATACCGAGAGAACAAAATATGGAATGATTGGTGTTATTATCCATGAAGTAGGTCATAACTATTTCCCGATGATTGTCAATTCGGATGAACGCCAATGGACATGGATGGATGAAGGTCTAAATAGCTTTATGCAATATTTAGCAGAACAGCAATGGGAAAGAAATTATCCTTCTCGTCGTGGACCAGCCTACAAGATTACGGACTACATGAAAGGCGATAAAAGTAATATTACGCCCATCATGACTAATTCGGAATCCATTTATCAATTCGGAAATAATGCCTATGGCAAGCCAGCCACAGCCTTAAATATTTTACGCGAAACAATTTTAGGTCGCGAACAATTTGATTTTGCCTTCAAGAAATATTCTAATCGTTGGATGTTCAAACATCCTTCACCTGCCGATCTGTTCCGCACGATGGAGGATGCCTCTGGTACAGATTTAGACTGGTTTTGGCGTGGATGGTTCTACACGACTGATAACGTTGATATTGCGATTCAAAATGTAACACCTTACAAATTGAATACAAAAAATCCTGATAAGGAAAATTCACTGGCAGCACAGCAGCAAGATCAGGACTCGCGCTATATTGCAGCAACGCGGAACGCGGAACAAATTGCCAAGACGCAAGACGAACTCGATCCTAAATTGAGAGACTTTTATACCGAGTATAATCCATTCGATGTCTCTATCTTAGATCGTGAAGAATATCAAAAATACTATGATGGCTTGTCTGCGGATGAAAAAGAGGTCATTGGTGCGAATAAAAATTATTATGAAGTAACGTTTACTAACAAAGGCGGACTAGTAATGCCGATTATCATAAAAATGAATTTCGCTGATGGAACAGACAAAGTCGTGCGTGTTCCCGCAGAAATCTGGCGATACAATGATAAAGAGGTAAGTAAAGTTTTTGTAACGGAGAGCACTAAAGAAGTTGTAAGTATGGAATTAGATCCATTCTTAGAAACTGCCGATACTAATCGAGAAAACAATTACTTTCCACCACAGCAACAATTAAATCGCTTTGAGTTGTTTAAACAAAAAAATTACAATTCAGAAAATCCAATGCAACGCGACCGCCGTGCGAAGGAACGTTCAAGTGGAACAAATTAATAAGAGATAGAAAATTCATCGTTTTCAACGAAGTGATCTTATCCTCTATTATTTTTTTATCTTTATACGAAGGGCGTAATGGAAATATCCATTACGCCTTTTTATATTATTAAATTAAAATTATGAATAATATTACTATTTAGTGAAATAAATATTTGACAAATCAGTTAGATCATCATACCTTTGGTACTATTGGGACTAAAATATTACCGCTGGTTTCAAACTCAATCTTTGACATGATTACGCGCGAGAAAATTATAGAAGAAGCAACTAGACTTTTTACTAATCACGGAGTAAAATCGGTAACGATAAATCGTATCGTTCAACACTTACATACTTCCAAGCGAACCATCTATAATCACTTTGCTGATAAAGGTGAATTATTGGAAGCCTGTTTAGCCGTGTACCACCAAAAAGTTAAAAAAGAAAACGAGGTACTGCTGACCGAAGCAGACAATGCCATCGAAGCAATGGGTAAATTATACAATCGCATCATTGGACGTGCGAGCCAAGTAAACCCCAGTTTCTTTAATGATATTTTACATTACCACCCTGGCTTACTGCAGAAGTCGTATCGCGAAACCAACAACTTCGCACATCAGCAATTATATGACTTAGGCAAGTGGGGAATGAAAGATGGTATTTTTCGCGCAGATCTTGACGTAGAAGTAGTGACCAAAACGGTATTGGTTATGCTCGAATTACTAAAAGATACGGATCGTTTTCCAGTACAAGAATTTAGCAAAGAGCGTTTAACCTTTGGCATTTTAGTCCCTTATCTACGCGGTGTTTGTACACCCAAAGGACAGGAACTTCTCCATGAGCAATCAGAGTTGTTCCGCATTATGATTTAAATCGACTATGACTGATATTTGGTTCATCATTCATAGTCCATTATCCGACTTATATGAATCTGAATCATTCTTTACGAAATACACCCATCGCAGTAATCGGTCTGTCCGCCCTCTTTGCCGATGCGCGCAACCTAGAAGAATATTGGACGAACATCGTACAAGGGCGCGACAGCATCACCGATGTTCCTGCCGACCGTTGGGCAATTGACGATTACTACGATCCCGACCCATTCGCTGAAGACAAGACCTATTGTAAACGCGGCGGCTTTATTCCCAAAATAGATTTCAATCCACTCGAATTTGGCTTACCGCCCAACATTCTCGAAGTCACCGATGCTTCTCAATTATTAGCATTAATCGCCGCTCGTGATGCGCTTGCTGATGCAGGTTATGATGTAAAAGGAAAAAAATTCGCTGCCGAAATTCGTCAAAAAACGGGCGTACTACTCGGCGTTGGTGGTGGACAAAAATTAATCACACCTCTCATTGCACGTCTTCAGTATCCAATTTGGGAACGTGCTTTACGTAGTAGCGGCATTGCCGAAGCTGATATTCCACCCATCATCGAAAAGATGAAAAAAGCTTACGTTTCTTGGAATGAAAAT
>JBGCES010000883.1:0-3372 GCA_045106545.1 Saprospiraceae bacterium | reverse complement strand
AAACTCGTTGAGCATTACACTCTGTTCCGCTTGCTCTACGCCGATAATTTGGTAGCCGTCTTTTTTGAGTCGTTCGACTAGTTCAGTAGTTGATTTGACGTGTTCCCAAGTAACAGATTCGGTCGCACCAATGGCGGTTTTTAAAATTTCGCGATGGGGCGGGGTAGCGGTAATGCCACAGAGGTAGATTTTTTCCAGTGCAAACGCATCAGCTGTACGAAAGGCAGAGCCGACGTTGAGCGCAGAACGTACGTTATCTAAAACCAGTACAACGGGCGTTTTTTCTTGCGTTTTAAAAGTGGCAATATCCACTCGATTTAATTCTTGTAAACTGAGTTTTCGCATGGGTGCGAAGGTAGAATTTAATCTGGAATTAATAAAGCTGTTTGGCAATAGTAGAATGAGTCATTTTAGTATGGCGTACGTTTGCTAAACGCTCTTTTTCAAAAGATTCACAGTTGAAAATACAGCAATTTAGAAAAAATCATTTAATTTTAAGAGCCGCTTTAGTAGCATTTTTTACAAGATCTCACTCTAGAATTAATCTCAAGCGATATTTCGTTGCTCCTTTATTAATAAAAACATAACAAATGAAAACCCATCTTTCTCGTCGCATTTCGCTGCTTTACCTAATATTGATAAAGTTACTCGAAAGACTTAGCTATTATGGCTTTCGATCTATTATTGTTCTCTACGCAATCAATGAAACGGTTGGATTAGAGTTGAGTAATGAAGTCGCACTTTCTTACTATGGTTCTTTGACATTATTAGTTAGTGTTTTACCTCTTCCAATGGGCGCGTTGAGTGATAAATGGTTAGGAAATCGAAATGGTACGCTGTATGGACTTTTGGTAGCTACTTTGGGTTGTGGTATTGTAGCTGTTGGCGGATTTGCAGCCACTGTGATTGGCTGTATATTAATTGTAATTGGTAGCAGTTTAAGTAGCGTAAATTTGCCAATTCTAATTGGAAATCACTTTTTACGCAAGGATAGAAGACGAAATTTAGCGTTTGTCCTGCTCTATGTTGGAATAAATATGGGCGCATTTATAGGCGCACTACTTTTAGGGTGGCTGGCAGAAGAATATAGTTTTCAATATGGTTTTAGTACAGCAGCAATGGCACTTTTATTAGCAATAATCTTATTTTTTTCGATTCAAAAACGACTTCCACTCGTTGTACATTCAGGTGAAGAAAAAGAAAAAGATGAAACTATATTGGACGCTGAATTTGCCAATCCTGTTTTTGAAACAACACAAAAATCGTCTGATAATGCAATAATCGCAGTATTAATTATTTCAAGTATCAACGGTCTATTTTGGTGGGCTTATGAAGTTTACGGAAGTGTTTTTTATGAACAGACCGCCGAAATAGAGCCATTAGAACTTTTAGGTATAGAAATATATCGTAGCTGGTTATATGCTTTCAACTCGTTTTCTAGTATAGCTGCTTTAGTAATTTTTTTCGTAGTCTGGTGGATTAGAGGTGTTGGTAATAGTATTGGCAAAATTGCATTTGCTTGTTTATTAATGGCAGCGAGTCTATTCTTACTTCAGTTCGCTATGAATGCGCCGATAGAGCAATTTTTAAATATCGCACTTGTTCCAGCTATACTTTTGGGGATTGCCGAAGTACTTATTGCACCAATTAGTACAGCTTACGTGACGCGTCTTAGTAATCCCAAGTATGCAGCTACAACTTATGGTGGTTTCATTCTTATCCTCTATCTATTTTCGTCAATAGGTGGCTTTTTTAATGATTTGATTGGTAATCAGTACATTATGCTGACGGGTGGATTAATGCTCTTACTTGGATTGGGATTATGGACTACTAAAAAAGCGTTTTCTAAATGGAATGAAGGAATTGATTGATTGACACTAAGAATTTAGCATTTTGACTTATCAAACTCTACCTTTTTTCATAAACATCAATATACTTTTGATCCAATTCCTTCGAATCTTTATACTTCACTCTTAACGCCGCTAATTCTTGCTTCAGTCGCGCTACCGTTTCCGCATACGCGGGATCAGCATAGACGTTATTCATTTCATTCGGATCATTTTTGCGGTCGTAGAGTTCCCATTCATCCACATCATAGTAGAAATGAACGAGCTTAAACGCTTTGGTGACAATGGCATAATGCCGTTTAACCATGTGGACGCTCGGGTATTCATAGTAATGATAATAAACCGACTCGCGATCCCATTTATCTTTTTCCCCTTTCAATAAGGGCAATAAACTCTCCCCTTGCATATCGCTGGGCGCAGGAATACCGGCTGCTGCCAAAAGTGTTTGCGCAAAGTCTAGATTTTGCACCATTTCATCTTCCACCGAACCAGCTTTTACATGATTGGGCCAGCGGACAAGTAGCGGTGTTTTAAAGGATTCATCGTAAATAAATCGCTTATCGTACCAGCCGTGTTCACCCAAATAAAAACCTTGGTCGGAAGTATAAACGACAATTGTATTTTCTGCTAAACCACTTTCATCCAAGTAGTCCAATACGCGCCCTACATTATCATCCACCGACGAAATACAACCCAAATAATCTTGCATATAGCGTTGATATTTCCACCTCATTTTCTCCTCGTCCGTCATGCTGCCCCAATTGGCTTTAAAGAATTGATTAATCGAATCCAGTACAGGTTGATATTGTGCTTTTTGCGCTGCATTGGCGCGATTATAAGGACCATAAAAACTATTATTGAATTCCTCAACTACAGGCATAGCTTTCATTTCTGCTACCGTTTCGGGTCGGATCTTACTATCGTGGCTATACATCATGTGCTGCAACAGATTCATTTCCGCCGTCTTTGCCGCCGTACCTCGATTTTCATAATCATCAAATAAAGTCGCAGGTTCGGGGAAGGTTTTGGTAGAAAATTCCTTGAATTTATCGGGACGCGGCCACCATGGACGGTGCGGCGCTTTGTGCAAATACATCATCATAAACGGCTTTTCCTCTTTTCTTTCTTTTAACCAACCTAAGGTCAAATCAGTAATAATATCCGTCACATAACCTGTAATCGTCGTATCGCCTTCTTTGGTGATAAATTTCGGATTAATGTAATTGCCTTGTCCGGGGAGAATCTTAAATTCATCGACCCCTTTCGGATTATTCCCAAAGTGCAATTTTCCAAACATCGCCGTTTCATAACCATTATTTTGAAAAATCTGCGGAAAAGTCATCTGCGTCGTATCGAATGGCATGTGATTGTCAATCTTACCGTTGAGGTGCGTATGTTTTCCCGTCAGAATCGTCGCCCGCGAAGGTGCGCAAATCGAATTGGTCACACAGGCATTGGTAAACAACATCCCTTCCTGCGCCAAGCGGTCAATATTAGGCGTATTAATCAGCTTTCCTCCATACGC
>JBGCES010000882.1:0-7298 GCA_045106545.1 Saprospiraceae bacterium | reverse complement strand
TATTATTAAACGATTCAATGATTTCATCATCAGATTTACCTAAATTTTCTAATAAAAACTTGGTATCATCTGCGAAGTCATCATTCGGATATTTTTCTAAAAATGCTTCGTAGAGTGGACGTGCTTCGGCGGGACGTTTTAGGTCATTGTCTAACGTGAATGTTCTTAGTAATAATGCCTGTGCTGCCTTCGTATAATCCCGTTATCTGCCCCTCGTTCTTTGGTACTAGCTTAATGCCTGAGGGAAATTTCTGATTGAACGAGCAGTTTCACCTGCTTTGGCAAGAAATTCGGCAGCCTTTTCATTATCCTTAGCAGTCGCAGCAAGTATGGCAGCGGCATTCATGTATTCGTTTGCAACTTTAAAGTCAATGCGTCCGAGCGAGTCGTTGTACATTTTTTCAGCTAAGGTTGCTAATTGTGCTTCGGTTATTGCTGGGGCAGATTCCTGCACTGCTTCACTGCTGCTATCTGACTGGCAAGCGATGAATATAGATATACAAAAGAGTAGAAGTAAAGTGATTGGTTTAGTCATATTTTTCAGCGTTTTTGCGAAAGAAATATTTAAAATTATTTTGTGCCGCGAATTTAAAGAGAATACGGACAATTATTAACCAATCAAAAATAAAATTGTAGGATATTATGATAATATGCGATTTACGTTTAGTTCGACGCTAGGTAGGAAAGATTTAGAGAGGTATTTTTTGTAAAAAAGTTCCCGTAGAAGTGGAAGTGTTCAATAGCCGATGTCATCTAACACTTTTTCCTACGAGAACTAAGTCTTTTAGGTTGTGGGGAACCTTATATAACTATTTAACACAAAACTATTAATAGTAGTTCGGTATATCTTGTAAATATATATTTTAGTAATGACTTACTATTCCAAATGATAATCTATTTTCTTCATGTTTTACAATCTCCAAATAGTAAATTAATTATCAATGATGCTGCTATCAGCTGGAGGATCGAGTACGACTTCCAAGTTTCCTTCTAATCCTACATCGACCCGAATCGAAGTAGGAGTCAATATTACATCTTGAATATTCAATTCTTTTAGCTTTCCTTGTAGGTTTAAATTGGGGGCGATCGCAAAATCGTCTAACTGCGTTTGTATCTGCTTTTTAATTTCATTTAAATTTGTATCGAGCAAAAAGTCCAAATTTTCACGGATACGTTTTTTTATATTACTTTTTAATAACCAACCAGCAGTACGGGCAAGAAAATTTTTAGTACTCAATTCAAATTCTAGGTCTTCTAAGTCAATGCTATTTTTACGTTTATTATAAACGGGTTTGCCCGTTAGATATACTGCGCCATCGTAGCTACCCGACAATTGAGCTCCTACCACTAGGTATTCTCCTTGCCCGTAGAGATCAATATCTTCTATCGTGACTTGATACTTTCCTTGTTCAAATACTTGTCCCACTAATTCTTCGTGCGCAATGCGTTTGGCTTCTTTATATGGTATGTCAGTGCTCAAAAAGAGCACAAAATCATCAATAACTTCGTCAGAATAACTAAAATCAGGAAGTGGATTTTGAAGCGAATTACTGGTCACTGGTTGTTGACCGATAAGTACTTCAGGTTGTGCCTCGACGATAATATTACTAGTCAAATAATCACCATCTCCTTCAAGGGGCGACATTTTTAAACTGCCAGGATTAATAACTAGCCAACTACTAAATTCGGGTGCAATTTCGAGAGGTGTTTGTAGCTGCTGCCAAGCTTCTGAGATATACTTTCTCAGTTCAACGTTTTGCTGAATTTGGTCGTCAATGGTTTTAGTCAAAACGGCTTCACTACGCTGGATAATGATGTCGCCAATCATCTTAGCGGGTAATTTCAATCCACCAAAAGACAAGCGCGGACGTTTGAGCCAATCGTAGTTTTCGACTTTAGTTGTCGTCGTAATTTGCCAATCTTTTTCAATAGTAAAATCTGTTGCAAACGACAATTCAATTTCCCCATTTGCACCCACTGTCGTAAAACCTAAATCTTTTTTGATCTGCACACTAATCGGTAATTGATAACGGATCGTTTGGGTATCAACTTTGATTTTCACATCCGCTAATTTTTCAGCTTTGATGTATAATCCTTCTGCCGAATCCATGCTGTCGTCTTCGTAAATGGTTTCCCCAATGGCGTTATTCAACGAGCGTTCTAACTCGTTCATATTCAAGCGAATCGGTATATTGATGACGGAATTTTTGCGTGCTTTCAAGTCGTTATATTTTTCAGTAGGACGCGTTAGCGATTTTGTGCCGCAGGCAGAAATGCCGAGCAGCAACAATAACAAAAAAGTAGGGTAGGAAAGTTGTCGCACCGTTGTTGTTTTTGGATGAAAATGGCTTTCTATAAGACAAAGAGAGCATAGAATTAACCCGTAAAATAGCTCAATACAATAACAATCACCACAATCAACAGCACTGAAGCTACCACATCTTTCAACTCATAACTATCCCTTGCCGCCGCTTTTTGCTCTACCGTTAATGTCCCAAATGTTAATCCAGCAATTTGCTCTGCCGATGGCGGCGCGGTTAATAAACTGACCGAGACGCAGACGACCACACAAGCCAGAAACATGAAAATTGCCATGTGCGCAAAGTTAATCGTTGCAAATTGATAAACTAATCCACTGCCACCTTCTGCTACGCTCAATTCCGCAATAATGCGCAACGTTCCCATTAACAAACCAAAGAAAAGCGTTGCAATTGCGCCTTGTGCGTTGATGCGTTTCCACAATACGCCTAATAAGAAAACGCAAGTAATGGGCGGAGCGATATATGATTGTACACTTTGGAGATAATTATATAAAACACCGCCGCCAATTTTTTGCATAATAGGAATCCATAACATTCCTAAAACAACCACGACCACGGTTGCAATTCTACCAATATTGACCAATTTTTTCTCTGCGGTTTGTGGGTATAATTTTTTAAAAATATCAACGGTGAAAAGGGTAGAGGAAGAGTTGAAAACGGAGGCTAACGAACTCATTAAAGCCGCCATCAATCCACCTGCGACCAAGCCTTTGATGCCGACAGGCAGTAAATATTGTACTAATGCGGGAAAGACTTCATCGCTTTTATCGTAGTCGAGTAAGCCTTTTTGTTTTAAACCAAAAGCGATAATACCAGGGAGTAGAAAGATGAAAATGGGTAAAATTTTAAGGTATGCGCCAAAAATCGCCCCACGTCGCCCGATTTTGATATTGTGCGCTGCCAGTGTCCGTTGTACGATGTATTGATCCGTACACCAATACCAAATCCCGACAATCGTTCCACCGAACACCATGCCCGTCCACGGATAATCGGGATCAGACATCGGTCGCCACATATTAAAATGTTCGCTGCCGACGGTCGCTTTTAATTCGGCAAAACCACCAATCGCTTGTAGTCCGAGCACTAAAATAATCACCGCACCAACAATCAAAATAATGGTCTGTAAGGCTTCGGTATATAAAACGGCGCGCATTCCACCCAAAACAGTATAGAGTCCTGTGACAACGACAATACCAATTGCGCCGTATAAAAATGGAATGTCCAGCAGTTGTGAAACGACAATTCCACCTGCATAAATCGTTACGGAAACTTTGGTGAGTACGTAACCGATAATCGAAAAAATGGATAAAAACCAACGCGAACGCGCGTCGAAGCGCTTCTCCAAAAATTCGGGCATCGTAAACGCGCCACTCCGCATATAAAACGGTAAAAACAACCATCCGAGTAAGAGCACAATCCAAGCGTGCAATTCATAATGCGCCATTGGCATGCCCGATTCTGCGCCCGTTCCTGCGAGTCCGACCACGTGTTCCGAGCCAATATTGGAAGCAAAAATAGAAGCACCAATCACCATCCAACCCGCATTTTTTCCAGCTAAAAAATAGTCTTCAGTCGTATCATTTTTTTGGCGTATAACCCAAATGGCAATGGCTAGTAAGCCGCCGAAATAAGCGGCAAGTACGAGCCAGTCGAGGGTGGCGAAGGTGGTCATAGGTGTTTTGTTTTGAGTAAAGTATGGTAGTTACGGCTTCAGCCGTTCCTGTCGAAGCCATTTATGGCGATTGGTCTGAATTTAATGTTCATAAAGAATTATGACATGAAAGTTTAAAGACTTAGCTACCATTTTTAAAGCGTTAAATATAGTGATTCCATTAATTAAAATAAAAAAGAGAACAGGTTTATCCCGTTCTCTTTTTTTATCAACGTGCTAGATTAACAGACAAGAATGTCTGTCCTCCATTACACTCGCATTTTCGTCCGTTTCACTAAATAACTCTGCAAAATCGGGCGGAATCCTTTATTAATATCTGCTTCTACGAAGTCAATTTTATATTGCAAGCATTTCATTTTCATCTGATCCGTGAATTTTTTCATTTGCTCGACGTAATACTCTTTTACCTGATTCGATTGTAAACGTACTTCTTCGCCCGTTTCAATGTCAATGAATACATACGGACGATTTTCAAATTCAAAATCCAATTCTTTTGCTTTATCGGTCACATGAAATAAGACGACTTCATGCTTATTATGCTTCAGGTGTTGCAAAGCATTAAATAGCTCTTCCATTTTCTGACCAGGTTCAAACATGTCGCTAAAAATCATGACCATCGAACGTTTATGAACGCTATCCGCAATCTGATGGAGTGCGTCAGCGGCAGAAGTGGTTCGATTGCGTTCGGGGTTGGCGATAAGTTGGTCGAGATAGGAAAGCAATAGGCGATAATGAGTCGTGCTCGATTTTGCACGCGTATGTTGAAAAACGGTATCAGAAAACAAACTTAGTCCAAAGGCGTCGCGCTGTTTTTGTAACAAATTCATCAACGCTGCTGCTGCTAATGCGCTGAATCTCAGTTTGTTTGTATAGTTTTTGCTCGATTTCGTGACTTCAGGAAAGTACATAGAAGAGGAAGCATCAATCACAATTTGACAACGTAAATTTGTTTCTTCTTCGTACCGTTTGGTGTACATTCTATCCGAACGTGCATACACTTTCCAGTCAATATTTTTAGTACTTTCACCGGGATTATACAACCGATGTTCGGCAAATTCTACAGAGAAACCGTGAAAAGGACTTTTGTGTAAACCAATGATAAAACCCTCCACAACCTGACGGGCGAGGAGTTCTAAATTGCCAAGATCACGGACGGCGGTAGTATTGAGAATAGATGACATGAAAATGTAGTTTGAAAGTAGTTTGATGTGGTTAGAAAGTTGTTAGACATAGTCTAAACGCAAATTTTTCGCCATAAGGTACAAAAAAAGCCTTTCGATGTAAATTTTTACACCAAAAGGCTTTTTTGTTAACGCTTAACGAACAACTATTAATGCGTAACTGCTCGTTTGAGCTATTAATTTGTTACTCGTTATTCGTTAAAAGTTACTCGTTATCATATTATGCTGGCTGCAAGTGCGCATTGATTTTGTCCTCTAATTGCTTTTTCGAAGCAACACCAACGTGCTTATCTACGACTTTACCATCTTTCATAATTAAGATAGTTGGGATAGAACGTACGCTGAATTCCATCGAAGTTCCAGGATTGTTATCTACGTCTAACTTACCAACGGTCACTTTACCTTCGTATTCAGTTGCTAATTGCTCAATAACTGGCGCAATCATGCGACAAGGTCCACACCACGGAGCCCAAAAATCTACTAGTGATACTCCTGATTCTGTTTTTTCTTTGAAGTTGGTATCTGTGAATTCGAATGCCATTGTTGTATTTTTTTAAGTGAATAAACAGCAAAACTAAGTTGATTTGCTATTATTAGGAATATTTGCAAATATAATCATTTGGAAATGATTGTTTCTACTTACTTGGAACAAATCAAATTGCTAAATGATGATTTACAGATTCTGTTTTTAGTTTATTTTAACTTTTCTAGTTAAATTTTAAATTTATGTGTTTAAACATGTAAATATGTTTTAAGAACAAACTCATAAAGGAAAAGGTTGTAAGCAGGATGAAATTATTTTTTCAAATGCTTTTTGCTAATGGAGAAAGCTAAATATTCTCCTTATTATTTCATAAATTACCAACCCAATATTCCAGTGTGCTTTAACCTACAAAATAGCAATTTTACTCATGTCACTTTCTTCAAAAGAACTACTCTCCATTCGCAAAATTCTAACGCAGCATTATCCTACTTTTGATGACGTAGAGCGCATTTGTCTAGACTTAGGCATGGGGTGTGAAATATCTGAAAATGCCTCTATTAGTACGATTTGGCACAAGATTCTAAAGGATATTACCGCGCAAAATTTATGGGATAAATTTGGTGAATTGCTTAAAGAAGAAAACGTTCAATTACCAAGTGACCTCTCCCGTTCTATCAATTTTGATCCGCCAAAGAAAGCGGATGATAAGCCCAATTTATTATTTAAAAATCACCTTTTACTAATTGGTATCGACCATTATAATGATGGTATTCCAACTTTGAATAATGCCGTACGCGATGTACAAGCATTTAAAGAGTTAATGCTAAATCGCTATCATTTTTCATCCGAAAATTGCTATGAACTGCTTAATGAAAATGCGAGTCGCGAAGGGATTATTAGTAAATTAAATGAACTAAAAACAAAATTAAGTAAAGAAGATAATCTGCTGTTTTACTTTTCTGGTCACGGCGATTTAAAGCAAAATATTGGTTACTGGCTTCCTGCCGATGCGACCAGTGGAAAATATGGTACTTATATTGCTAACAACGAAATTCATGCGCACTTGCAGGGCATTAGAACGCAGCATACATTGGGGATTGTAGATGCTTGTTTTTCGGGAACGATGTTCACTCGGGCTTCCGAAAGAACGGTCAAACGATATTATAATATCCCTTCCCGTTGGTTGATGACTTCAGGCATGGAAGAACCTGTCCCTGATGGATTGCCTGGCTATCATAGCCCGTTTTCCGAAAGTCTTTTAACGCAATTAGAACATAATTATCAACCCGCTTTGAGTATTTATAAGTTGTTTCATGACATCCGTGAGGGAGTAGCGAGCAATAGCGAACAGAAACCCCGCTGCGAACCGCTTACTAATTCGGGGCATCAGGGTGGTGAATTTTTCTTTTTATTAAAAAATGCCTCTTTCGAGCAAATTCCAACCACTGCTCAAATTGATGCAAAAACACCACTCAGACAAGTGGCGGTAACGACAGTTGTTGCCCTCCAGTCGCAATTGCGTAACCTAGTTGCTACGGATGATTTGAGTGAAGCTTTTGCGATTTTAAACGATAAATTAAATTATGATTCTTCCCATAAGAACCTCGTGCTGGGACGAATGGGTGCTTATAATGGTTTGC
>JBGCES010000881.1:0-2319 GCA_045106545.1 Saprospiraceae bacterium | reverse complement strand
ACCATGAATAACCACGGGTAAAACCCGTGGACGACACTGCCAAAATCCTCTTCAATGACTACGAAGTAGTCAAATTTAGCCCAAAAGTTTGACTACTCCGTAGTCATAAAAGGGGGGAGTGATAGGCGTTTCCGCAGGTTTCACCTGCGGTTATTCATGGTTCAAATACTTCGTATTTATTAGAAAAATATTCCCATGACCGAAAGAATTAATTTTCAAAGAACCACTCAATTTAACGCTTGTTTTAAGTAGCGTAAATAATTGAATATCAGGTTTTTGTGCGTTGATAATCGTTACTTGTTAAGCAATTTTTTATATACCAAGCAATTAACCTAAAGAAACTAAGCACTTACTCGGCGGGCGGTTTTTCAACTAAAAGTTTCACACGAGAAACTACCGTTACCTGCTGGCGCGATGTTTTCAACTCGTGCCGTGCCCTTACTAAGTCGCTCATTCATAACAAGTTGCAGCTACAAACTACCAACTCAAAACTACCAACTCGCTCTAATACCCCGGATTCTGCGTAATCGCGCCATTCGTCGCTTGAATCTGCGAATCAGGAATTGGAAACAAACGATGCGTCGCATCTTGGTAACCCAATGCACCGAGTTCTTTCTCTCCACGCCCTGTACGTACCAAATCAAAAAAGCGGTGTCCTTCCATCGCCAATTCAACGCGGCGTTCGTGGTAAATCGCTTCTAATAATGCACCGCCACTTGCCGTCACATCAGCGAGAATCGCATTATTTCCTTTACGAGCGCGGGCGCGAACTTGGTTGAGAGCATCCCGTGCGCCAGCTTCGTCACCAGCGTGATAACTGGCTTCCGCAAACATCAAAAGTACATCCGCGTAGCGAATTACACGGTCGTTATTGCCGCCATTTGGATTCGGATCACCGAAAGAAGCTTCGTCTGCTTTATTAGTAAAATACTTTTTCGGGTGATAACTAAAATCTGAGCCAGTAGCCGCTAAAGTGAAAGTGCCACGGTCGCCCATCTCATCACCAACCCGAAAAACAGTATGCTGTAAACGCGGATCTTCAAATCCTTCTGCTGAAAAAGCATCCACTAAATCTTGCGTAGGAATATTAAAACCAAAGCCTTCAAATTGACCACGTGCGCGTTGGAATACATCCGTTAACGTGCCTTCGTTTTGGTTATTTTCACCCCAGTTGCCACCCGAATTCTGCATGTACTGAATTTCAAAAATAGACTCTACATTATTTTCTCCATCGCGCGTGAAAATGCTACCGTAATCAGTCACCAAGCGATATTCATTGCTATTGATGATAGTACGTAGAGCAGATTGTGCTGCCGCCCAGTTCTCTTGCCACAAGTAACTTTTAGCAAGTAGCGCATTGGCTGCGCCTCTTGTCGCGCGACCAATATCCGCTAAAGGATATTCACTGCGTTTAGGTAACACTGCTGCCGCTTCGGTGAGGTCAGAGATAACCAAATCCCAAATCTCACTTGCCTCATTGCGCGGCATATTATACTCACTTGGTGCAAGTACGTGATCTGCTTTCGGCACACCACCAAAAATAGTCACGAGGTTATAAAAATACCAGGCGCGTAAGAATTTTGCTTCCGCTAAAACGCGTTCCTTTACGTCAATATCCATCTCGATTTCTGGCACTTTTTCTAAAGCAACATTAGCGCGGTAAATACCTTGGTAATTGGCTTTCCATTCCGATGCTAACATATCACTATTGGTGATACCTTGAAAATTTTCTAATTGATGTAATGCAAAACCGTCATTGATCCCAGAGCCACCTTTTTCCGAGTCATCGGACATAATATCGCCCCAAAACCAGCGGAAATGACCAGCAGGCGTTAGTTCAAATTGTAAAGCAGCATAAGCAGCATTTACGGCAGCGATGGCGTCATCTTCCGTTTGGTAAAAATTGGCATCCGTTACGCCGACAATGGGATCTTTTTCTAAGAAATCTTCGCTACAGCTACCCGAGAAAATAAGGGCGGTGATGGCGATGAGGTATTTTATATTTTTCATGTTAAATTATTGATTATCAAAAATTTATAGGACAGCGTTGGTTTGACATCCCCCTAGCCCCCTTTAAAGGGGGAAGGACAGATTTGCTTCGATTATTAAGTTAGATATTAATGAAAAACATTTCAAAATGTTCTTATTTTTCGTTTACTAACATTAGCTAAAAAACTAATGTTAGTTCCCCTTTGAAGGGGGTGAGGGGGATGTAATACTAACCTAATATTAAAACCCAATTTGTATTCCACCCAAGAACGTCCGCGCTTGCGGATAGAAACCACGGTCAATACCAATTTCTAAACGTCCAGTGTTGAC
>JBGCES010000880.1:0-2547 GCA_045106545.1 Saprospiraceae bacterium | reverse complement strand
GCATTACGCAATGCTCGCGACTTGCGGATGTCGCTGTGGAATCAGTTTCCGGGCTTTTCTTTACAATGATTAGAAGTTTTGGGGTTTGGGTAACGAATTTTGAGTTGCCCGTTATCCGTCTCTTCTAGCAAGAAGTTTTTAAACGAAGTAAGTGCTAGACAGGTAATTAATTTAATCTAGCAAAAGAATAATCATACGCTCAAAAGGCTGATTTTCAGAGTATTGGACAGTCTGTCTTCTGTCAGTTCCAAAATTCTTTGGGACGGTCTCTTTTCTGTCCTCTCACTTACTAAAACTATTTCATCTTTCAAACTATCGCTCATGGATGCCTTTGACGATCCAACATATCAACCGCCACGACTTGCACGTCGTTTTCTGCTGTGGTTTTTAAAAGACGAACTCGCTGAAGAAGTTGAAGGCGATTTGGAAGAAAAATACGCCATTTTATTAGAAAATCATCCTCGTCGTAAGGCAAATTGGAAGTACTGTTACCAAGTCCTACAGTACCTACGCCCGTTTGCCATTCGCAAAAATTTACTCACCGACTTAAATCCTTTTTTTATGTATAAAATTCATTTCAAAGTCGCTTGGCGAAGCCTTCTAAAGCAAAAAATGTATTCACTCATCAACCTAACAGGCATGACGGTGGGCATGACGTGTTTTATCTTATTGGCGTTGTATATTCAGTACGAATCGAGTTATGATTTACAACATGAAAAAGTGGATCAAATTTACCGCGTAGCGCAGACACAGAAAGGAAATACTTTTCGTGGAACTAATCAGTTTGCAATTGCACCCGTACCCTTAGGAATAGCACTAAAGGAGAAATTTCCAGAAGTAGAAGCTACGACTACGGTAACACAAATACCTTTAATTTTTTGGCGGGGTGAAGAGACCTTTTATCAATTCGGGCTTTATGCCGATACTTCTTTTCTGGACGTTTTTTCTCACCAAATTATTGAAGGCGATGCAAAAGCCGCTTTACAAGATCGAGATGCGATTATTTTAACCAAATCTTTAGCAGAAAAATACTTCGGCGCAGCTTCGCCCCTTGGTCAATTGATGGAGTTACGCAATGATCGAAAAATGGTAGTTAAAGCGGTCATCGAAGATGTATCTGAAAATCAACACCTGGGTTTTGAATTTATCATTCCTATCGAAAATTACGGCGAATACGTGCGCGATCGAGATAATTGGCAGTGGGCGAGTAATAATTATGTCACCTATGTCGTGCTACCGCCCAATTATAATTTCCATACGCTAGAAGATAAAATGAAAGTTTTTGAACCCGAAGTGAAAGCCGCTTATGCGGAATTCCCTTTCTACGCCGAGTACTTTTTGCAGCCGTTACGCGACGTTTATTTGCATTCTAATATCAATATGGAATCGGGTAAAAGCGGTGATGTTCGTTACCTCTACCTCTCCGCGACTATTGCATTAATTATTTTACTCTTGGCACTGTTTAATTATATGAACTTGTCCGTTGCTCGCTTTGGGCAACGAGCCCGAGAAGTAGGGGTACGCAAGGTTTTAGGTGCAAAACGAGGGCAGCTGGTACAGCAATTTATGGCTGAATCTATCCTATTGACGGCACTTAGTTTCACTTTCGCAATTGGTTTATCGCGGATGTTATTACCCGTTTTCAATAATTTAATGGGTTTACAGATGCCATTTAATTTAGGTAACAACCGCATGATTTTATTCACTTTTATTGCTGTTGCCGTTGTGCTGGGCGCACTTTCAGGTTTGTACCCAGCTATCTTATCATCCGCAATTGCTCCCGTCAAAGCCTTACAAAGTAATTGGTTTAAAAACCGTAAAAGCGGCGCTTTTTTTCGCAATACCTTGGTCGTCGGGCAGTTTGCCACAGCAATCATTCTAGCGATTGGAAGTGTCGTTATTTATCAACAATTAGAATATATTCAAAACAAAAAACTGGGTTACAGTCGGGACCAAGTGATGTACGTGCGGTATCGTAATCAACATATAATCAATAAAACTGCGACGCTGCGTAACGAATTATTAAAAAATCCACAAATTGAAAAAGTCTCGCTAGTTAGTAATCTCCCCCTAGATTCCTACAATCAAGGCATCGTCAGTGAGTGGGAAGGCAATACAGAAAAGAAAGAAATACCGATTTATCGCTTGCGTACCGATTATGATTTTATTGATTTATTTGAAATTGATTTAATCGAAGGTCGCAATTTCTCTCGTGATCATCCGACGGATTCCACTGCAAGTTATATTTTAAACGAATATGCTGTAAAAGCGCTAGGTTGGGAAACAGCTGCGGGTAAGTCTTTTAAAGATGGAAAAGTCATTGGCGTCGTTAAAGATTTTCATTTTCAACCTTTCAAATTGTCGATTGAACCGATGTTTATCACCTTTCACAATAAATGGACGTCCTACTATGCTGGTAATATTGCCATGAAAGTGGACATGAAAAATACGGACGAAACCATCGCTCACGTGCAGCAAACCATCAAAGCAGTCCTCCCCGAAATCCCTTTCGATATTAATTATATGGATGATGCTTATAACCAACTT
>JBGCES010000088.1:0-10402 GCA_045106545.1 Saprospiraceae bacterium | reverse complement strand
GTAGCACGCTTGCACTTAGCAAAAATTGGTGTTGAATTGGAAACACTACGTAAAGACCAAGCGGAATACATTGGTGTAGAAGTAGAAGGTCCATTCAAACCAGAATACTACCGTTACTAAGAGTTAATAGAGTTATAAGTTGGTAGTTTTTAGTTGTCCAGTTAAGTCATAAGCAACTTTAATTTATCAGTAAATAATATTAACAAGCATAATACAGCAAAAAAGCGTTTCAATCATCTTGATTGAAACGCTTTTTGCATTTTAACTGTATTCTGCTTTCGCTAATTTTAGATTGTCTTGATGAAACTTCGTCATTCCAATTGGAAAGCTGTATCGTTCGACATACTTCTTGAAATCAAAGGTTTTTCCTTCCAATACGCTTGCTTTTAGCATCTCAATATATTCCATCGAAGTAGCTATTCGATGTAACATTTCCTGCTTATGTGTAGTATAGTCACCATGACCAGTTATTAGTACTTTTACTTCCTCCTTTGTAATTTTCTTATTTAATAAATTTAATACCAAAATATATTTCTCAACACTTTCATAGATATATGGAAACTCGATGTTACTTAAATAATCACCGACAATCAGAATGCCCTTAGTTTGATTGAAAGTAATTAAACCATCATAATTATGACCGACCGCTTGATTAAATACATATTCATCTGAACCAATCATTAATCCTACATTTTCGCCCTTGATTGGAATATCAATTTTAGGGTATTCTAATGGATAATTACGTTCGATATAATATTCATCATCCCAGCTAATTACTTGTTGCAACTGTTTATTTTTCTGCGGATTATCAATAAAATTTTGTGAGGCAATGGTTTTAAAATGTTTAAATTTCCCATAGCCAATAATATGATCGTAATCAGAGTGAGTGAATAGTAGATAATTTTTGGTCCTGCTCGGAAGTTTGTTGATAAAATTGTAGATAAAATCAACTTCTTGCGGAAGCCAATTTGGATCTACCAATAGCAAATAATTTTCACCAATTATTAAAGTAGTGGTAGTTTGAAAAAGAGCACTTTGAAAGATGATTAAATGAGGGGACTGTAACAAAATATTCATATTCTAATTATTATTATTTGTAATTTACTGCTACCTTGTGCTAAATAGCATTTCTTTTTCACTACAATCCGATCTTTCTTTTTCTTATTAAATATTTTAATTTTCACACAGGCAACCCGATTAACGATCTCTTCGTATTGTTAATTGACTACAGGTTTTTGACGCATTGCACTTACAAATTATGATCCATCAACACACATTAAAGACGTTCTTCGTCTTTCTGTCACTTTTTTATTTTTATTCTTTCTCTCTTTTAGGAGACACACCTAATGGCAAAAGTAAAGCAAATACTAATATATTCTACAAAGTATTTGATTCAGCCAAAAGTATAGTGAACCCAAGTTTGTCAGTTGCTGTTGCTGATGCCAATCACCCAATACCTTAGCTTGTAATGACGAGTTAAATATCAGCCTTAATCCCAATTGTACCACGACTATTAATGCCGATTTATTACTGCAGAGCGGCTGTGTAGATGCGGCTCGCACATATATTGTAAAAGCGACTTTACAACAACTTAGTCCTGATTTTTGTCGCGATGTAAACGGCGATGGAGAATTTAATCAACAAGATCTTAATCTAATCGGGAATGGAATTAGCTATAATACCGATTCTTCCCAAGTCTCTTTAAGTTTACCTGGTATATACATTTACAATATTGAGATTCGCAATTTTGGTACAAGCTGTTGGGGTACGATTAACTTAGAAGATAAATCAGGCCCAGTATGTTTACCAGCAGGTGATGAAGAATTGATAATCAATTACGATGAAGATTGTGATGGCGTAATCGAATTAGAAGCGAACGATCCTTCAGGTGTTGATGATTTACGGGATGAATATGTGCTTTGTCAAGTGTTAGATGCTAACGGGGTAGAAATATATTTTGATCAATTGGAAGCATTTACCTATCTCTAGAACGAACTACCGATGACGATCAGAATGTTTTCGTTATTGATGTTTTAGCATTCCAACCTATCAATGGTTTAGTCAATGAATTTGCTTTACCGACGGGACAATATATAGCGACTTACTACCTAGAAGACGATTGTGGTAATCAAAACACAGTAACTGTTCCTGTAATATTTACGGACGATAATGTACCTGCGCCCGTTTGTAATGATGAACTAGTTGTGACTTTAGTTCCATCTGGAACTCCAGGCGATCAACGCGCCCGAGTATATACTGAGGATATTGACGATACTTCTCGCGATGCTTGTTTCCCTTTACTTTACGAAGTACGTTTGGGAGATGGAAGTAATTCAGATTGGACAGAATTTGTAGAATTTGATTGTTCAGACATCACTCCTGTTGATACTGATGCTACAATCAAATTGGAACTTAGAGTCACAGAAGATCGTAACTTCAACGGTCAAATTGAGTCGAATGAAGGCTCAAACGTGTGTTGGAGTTATATTAGAATTGAAGATAAAACACCACCTCAGATCGCGGCTACTAACGTGACATTAGATTGTGATGATACAGAAATTAACGATTTACAATTGCGTCCAGGACGCTACGCGGCTGGCAGTGATGCTACTGATCAATATTTCCCAACCATCATCGGTGGTTGTACTAATGAAGGAATATAGATTGACTTAATCGAAGTAGATAATGCTGCTTATGATCCTATTTGTAAAATTAGAATAATTCGTCGTCAATTTCGTGCAGTATATTTCATCGTTGCTAAGAATGTTATATAAGAAGGGGCAAAATTGATTTTGCCCCTTTTCTTTTGTAATAATTTTTATTTTTTTAAATTAAATTCTCTTTTCATACAATAAAAAAAATATTATCACGTTTTCGGGATGATATTTGGATGCAAATCCAGCTATTTTTTTTGGTCTGCCGAAGTAAGTGTGACTTTTACAATAATTATCGTCAAGAAAGTATAAGTATTGACGAAAAAATAAATACTCCTCACTTCGCGTAACCTTCCTTTGTAATTTCTTTCTCACGCTTATTTTTTATTCCCTGTTAAGTACATGCAACAATGAAAAAATTGGAACTATTTTTTCATAGCAATCACAAACACTAATCTTTAACATCAAGCCCTTAGTTTTAAGGCAATTAACTATTCTTTCCCATGCAGTTTTTCAAAACTTTGACCACAATTTTTTGTTTTCTACTAGCTTCAAACATCACTTTTGCCCAATCTACCGCAAGTGCGGACGAATTTACCTCCAAAGGCGTAAGCAATTACTTACCAACTGAAATAAAAGATAATAATGAAGCATTTTTTGTTGATGCTGACAACGAAACTTATTTTATTGACTTTGAAAGTTTAAGTGTCAATCTAAGTGAGTTAGTAGTAAAAGATGAAGCGGGTTCTGTTGTATTTAAAGACGATGTATTTGATTTGCCAGTAAATACAATTTACGAAATTGACTACAGCGAATACATCGCGGGCGATTATGAAGTAGAGTTGCGTTCTTTTACAGGCGTAATGCGCAAAAAAATCTCGGTAAAATAAATTTACTCTAAAATACATTGAGGTGAAATTTTCAAATTATTTCCTCTATGTATTTTACCCAAAGCCACCTATTCATTTGATTGAATAGGTGGCTTTTTCGTGTATAAATATAGCTTTACGCCTATGGTATCTTTTACTAATCTCAGATTCTCATTCTCCTTAAAATCTGCTAATAAACCTCCAATTTCATCATTAGCCTTCTGTGAAATAAGATGACTAAATAATAGCCATGTTCGTTCGTATTTCTTTTTATCTAAATAGTTTTTGGGACGATCTTTCCAATGAGCAAGATAATTATCATTAAATTTAAAATGCTGATTATCAATGTGTTGCGAATTGTAAAATTCAAAGGCAGGAACTGCGTGATGATGGACATACAAATGATCTGAATCATTTTTTTGCTGTTGCAAAAAATGTAAAATAGGTTTAATTTCTTCAATTTGATACGGTCGAAATAAATATTGATAACCGTCTTGAATACTCGTAGTTAGCAATAATAAACCCAAAATAATCCATTTAAAAATAGGAGTAATTTTCTCGATCAGAAGTTGCCAACCTAGAATGGACCACAGCAGTAAAGCAGGAATAAAAAATAAGGTTAGGCGCGGAATTAAACTATAAAAATGAAGTGCTGACGCCAATAAACAGAATAGAATAGGAGAGAAGAGTATGAAGGTAGTTGCAATGGATATTTGTCTACGAATGGCAAAAAATAAAGCTGCAATCGTACCACCTATTCCTACAATGTAAGCAGGAACAGTATAACCAAAACCCGTTTTAAAAATGGATAACATTAAATCCTTTGCAACGACTAAATCAGTAAAAGTAGTGGGTAGCAGCGGAAGAAAAAAATGTTGGTGGTAATCTTGTAAATAGTTAGAATTGACGTTGGGGCGTAGCACCCAAAAATAATATACGGCAAAACTAATAAGCCATACTCCAATTACGCCGAGCCATTTTTTTAGTTCAGTTGTCCATTGCCATCGACCATTTTTACGAGCATTTTGCCACAAAAAATAAAAACCTATTCCTGCTAAAAAGAAGACCGAAGGCATAGAAATCCAAGTGGACACTATGCCAATTAATGCCCACCAAAAGGTAGGAATTTGTTTTTCGCGTAAAGCGAGATAAGGTAATAAAATGCCCAATAAAATATCTGAAGAATACTGCTTTACTTCCGTTCCGTAACGGATAAACCAATTCGAAAAGGCAATCAGCCATAGTACGAAAACGATTAGAAAAGAACTTTTTAAAACTTGTTTTGCTAATTGAAATAAGAAGTATAAACTGGCTATACTGCAAAGTAAAGGAAACAAACGCAGCGCGTATTCGTGTACGCCCCACAGTTGAATTTGCAATTTTTCGATCCAAGAAAATAGCGGTGGCGAATATTGTTCGTAATTCAAGGGCGAAAAGAATTCGAGATAACCTTTTTCTACAAAATTACGTGCTAGATTCGCTTCATCGAGAAAGAGTGAACGATTTTGATAATAAACTGCGACGCGCGTCAGTACACCTGCTATGATAATGATGATTGGAAGCCGTCGCCAAAACGCTCGAAAGGAAGTATTTGCAAGAAGATTCGTTAACAAAGTATTGATTTTAATCTGAATACTGGCAAGGTAGAAATTTTTTTATCAATACTAAAAAGGAAAAAGCCCACCGTGAATACAACACGACGGGCTTTTCAAAAATAAAGAATCCGCTGCTCAACTATCCATCCGCACTATTTTTGGTAGAAATGTTCCCACCACATCTACTAGATCGCTTTGATTCTTCATCACTTGATGAATGTCCTTGTAAGCAATCGGCGATTCATCCAAACCACCGCCAATCAATTCTACGCCTTCTTTTTTGAGCGTCTTTTTTAATTCACTACGAGTCGTTGACTGCGTTGCCTTACGACGCGACATTTGCCGACCTGCGCCATGCGAAGCTGATTGTAAAGCATCATAATTACCTGTTCCGCGCACGATAAAACCTGGCGCGGTCATCGAACCAGGAATGATTCCCAACACGCCTTTACCTGCAGGCGTAGCCCCTTTACGGTGAACGATAACCTCCGTTCCGTCGGCTAGTTGCTCTTTCCAGGCAAAGTTATGGTGATTTTCTACCGTAGCTAAAGGTTGTTCACCTAAAGCCTTCGCAATGCGTTTGTGAATATGGTGGTGACAAGCCGAGGCATAATCACCTGCGAGATTCATCGCCAACCAATATTCCATCCCTTCTTCCGTATCTAAATCTAACCATGCCAAGTGTTGTGCGTGTTTAGGTAACAAACATTTTTCCTTGGCTAATTTGGTATAATGCTGCGCAATATTTGCCCCAAAGCCACGCGAGCCAGAGTGGGAGAGGACACCTACGTAATGACCGATAGGTAAGCCAAATTCATTCTTTTCATCAGTCAAATGGACTACACCAAATTCGACGAAGTGATTACCTGACCCAGAAGAACCAATTTGCGCGCGCGCTTTTTGCTTTAGCTGTTTCACTTTCGTAATCGTCTTAAATTCATCGCGGTGTAAAACTTCATCGTCCATCGGTCTATCGAAAGTGTCAAATCCAAAACGCGTATTATCCAACAACATATCTTTAAACTGCGAACGATCCGTTTTCAAGCGACCTGCGTCGATGCTATAAATCGACAAACACATCCGACAGCCAATATCCATACCGACACCATAAGGAATAATAGCATTTTCAGTAGCCAAAACGCCACCAATTGGCAAACCATATCCGTAGTGCGCATCAGGCATCAGAGCGCCTGCTTTGGCGATTGGCAAGGTCATAGCAACGTTCATTTGCTCAACTGCATTATCCGCGATGCCACTTTGTCCCCAAATGCGATAACCTGCTGGTTGCTCGCGCAATTGATTTTCAAATTTTGGCTCTGCACCTTTCAATTCTTTCGCAATGCGTCCTAATACTTCGTCCTCTGCATAGGTATCGGGTGTCTTTAAAACTTTTTCTAATATTTCGAGTACGGCGGCTTTATCTACACGCTTATAGTGCTGCGTCATCATATTGATCGCCATCCCAATTGCACGCCCTTCTGGATAGCCAAGGGCTTTCAGATCTTTGCCGCGTAGTTTTAATTTTTTTGCCATGATAGCTATAGATTTTATTCTGTTTATTATAACCACTCTACCTACATAGATACGATATGAAAAGTTCCTTCAAATTTAATATAGGGGATAGAAAAAATGGACTTAAAAGAAAGTAATTGAGCAAGGCAAATAAATGGCTTGGCATATTGTTTGCCAATAACAATATGTAATCCAGTGACTAATTATTCAATTAGCCGTCTAGAGTAATATATCTCCCCAAAAAGAATTCTTAATCAATTTTTAAGATTTCAAATTATTAATAATACACAACAATTTACCAGATAAATACTCGGCAAAATGAAATACATCTTAACAATAGGAATTATTCTATCATTCTCTTTATTATCAATAGCACAAGAGCAAACGGCAAACGATAAATATCAGTTTCAAAGAGTGTATAGAAATGACAATGAGAACCTAGAAGAAAGAATTGATGATTGGCTTAAATTAAATTTTACTGCCGTAGAAGAAGGTACCGCAATGGGAGAGTATAAAACGAACTGGATGAAAAATAATAGCACTATAAGCTACCAAATTTTAATTGAAACAAAAAAAGGTAGATATAGAGTTACAGCAACTGATTTTATGTTCACCCAGTCAGAAGACTCTGGGACTATACCTTTTGAACGGTCGATTTTTAAGAAAAAGCTAATAAAAAATGCCGAAAACCACTTGTTCGAATTGACTAATGCTTTGAAGAATGCAATAAATTCTAATGGCGAAGATTGGTAGCAACAAACAGATAGATTATGCTCGCTCGTGCAGTACTTCTGAGCTATGCGTTAATTGTTACTCCAACACTACTCGCGCAGTGCCTCTTACCTGTATGTTAACTATTTAACCACTTCAACACATTCGGATAAATCTCCCTTTCCGCATTGCGCGACAAAATCATGCGGCTATGGTTGTAATCTTCGGCATAACCAAATTCTTTTCCAACGCGAATCAATTGATTATCAGAGTTTTGAAAAGCATCGGCGAAGGCACGACAACCCTGAATGGGCGCAACAAAAGTATCGCCAACGGCTGTTACAAATAGGGTGGGAATAGTAATTTTAGGCATTTCATCCCGATAATCTTTGCCATCCATTCCTTTAAAATGAACGTGGATATTCCAATCAAACCACTGCTTCATTAAGTGATAACTTTCATCATGCGCTTTGCCCGTACGGGTAGCATGAGAACCACCTGAGAGTTTAGTAAAGCCTTTGAAGAGTAACAAAATGGATTTGCGCCAAGCATTATAACCCGCACCAAAGGATTGCGATCCAAAGAAAACACTACGACCAATTTTATCGATATACTGTGGATTTTTTACTAAAAACATTGTTTGTAGCAAGCCACCTGCGCTATGCTGAACCGTATCTAAATGCGTAATTTTTTCCACTTCAAATAGATATTCAAAGACTGCTTTCAATTCATATAACGCGATCCATTCATAATTATAAATAGTATTGGTCGCTGGACTTGTACCGTGTTCACGCCATTCAAGAAGCCAACAGGTATAACCCTCTTTTGCGAGATATTGAGCAATGCCCATTAGACTGCGGCGGTCGGAATAAGTGCCGTGGGTAAGGAAGATATTCTTATCGACTGAGTTATCCGATGTTAGTTTATGGAGAGAAGCGACAGCATTATCGTCGGTAGTGATTGGAATGAGTTGTTCGGAAAAGTTGGACATACGTTCAGTTTGAATTTGAACGTAAAATAAGGTTGTTTTTTAAATTGGAGAAAATTAGGAGAGAGATTTGAATAAACCAGACATTTTTCCATACCAAGTTTTCGTAAAAGATTTATATTGCTCCATCTCTACCACCTTCGCTTCCCGCTTGGCGTTAACAACAGCTAATATTTCAGGAATCGCCTGCTTTGCCTGTTGATAGCCAATTTCATAAACCTTTTTCACCATTTTATTATCAAAAACGCCTACTTCGTCAATTTCGCGCGGTTGAAAAACGAAGTCACATTGGTCAAATTTGTCTTGTGAGGCGGCGAAATAACTCAAATTAACGGCTCGCCAAGCGAGTTGACCAGAATAAGATATATCTTTATATTTAATAGGCTGAACGGGACAGACGTGACTACCAATAATGATATCTGACTTGCCAATTAGCGGTTTTATCGGAAAGTTATCCATGATACCGCCATCCATATAGAATTTTTCGCCAATTTGCATGGGAGAAAGGGTTGGCGGATAGGCAGCAGAAGCTAACAATGGGCGGATAAGTTCGCCTGTGGAAACATATTCACAAGTTCCAGCCTCTAAATCGGTCATCGTAACGGTAAGAGGGCAATTAAGTACCGAAAAATTGTCAATTGGAAAATAACGTTGTAAGTGGGGAATAAAGGTTTCACTATCTAAAAAACCTAATTTACGCCAAGTAAAACGGCTGTAAGAATAGATTTGCACTTCGGCGAATACTTCTAAAATTTCTTCACTCTGATAATCCATCAAATGTAACGCTCCCACCAACGCCCCTGCGCTACTTCCTGTAATATGATCGACTTGAATATCTGCTTCTTTCAAGGCTTGTAATAATCCAACGTGAGCAATCCCACGGATACCGCCGCCCGATAAGACTAGTCCAATTTTTTCGTTTTCCATATCATAGATAGTTTTGGGTTTTGAGTTGGGGGAAAGTGCTTAATTTTTAGACGTATAAAAATGTAAAAAGGTGTCGTTTTCTAGTTATTTTTTAATGATGATACCATGTCAGTAGGGCAATTTCCAATTAAAAACTCAATACTGCCAACTCCTATTACTTTCCCCATTTACGCAATTGTTTAACCACTGCAGCAAAGTCACGTGGTAATTCAGCACTAAAAGTCAATTGTTCTTCAGTTGATGGATGTTGTATCGTAAGTTGGTAGGCGTGTAAGCTAGTGCGAGTGAGCAAAGGGCGTTCTTCTTGTTCTTTGCCCATCCGAAAGTTACGCAATTTTACCTGCGAAAGCAAGAATTCTTCTTTGCGCCCGTACAACTTATCGACCGCCAGCGGATAACCCGTTGATTGGAAGTGTACGCGTATTTGGTGAGTGCGCCCCGTGTGGATAGAAGCATTAAGTAAGGTATAGTTTTTAAAACGCTCTGCTACTTCCCAAGTGGTCACAGAAGGTTTGCCACGATCGGCAATAACCATTCTGCCGGGATGAGTCATGCTTTTAGCAATCGCTTTATCAATTATTCCGCTATCATTTGCTGGTGTACCTTCGATTAATACTTGATATATCTTCTTCGTCGTACGGTCGGCGAATTGTTGATTGAGGTGCTTATGCGCAGCTTCATTTTTAGCAAAGCAGATCACGCCGCTAGTTTCTCGATCTAGGCGATGAATGATGAATATATTTTCGTATTGCTGTTGTAGCCAATGATACAAATTCGGTTTAGTCGGATCGTAGCGATCGGGGATAGAGAGCCAGTTAGCGGGCTTATTGACGATAACTACATCATCATCTTGAAAAATAATCGTTGGTCGTGGTTTTGCCATTCAGGTAAGTTATGAAACGCCGAAAAAATAAATTTACATTTTTTCAAATGATGATTTTCCTGAATGAATAGTTTTTATTCAACAAAATTTAGCGAAGCGATCTAACGACCGCAGGAAGTAATCATCAATTGAAAAAATCAGAATGCAAATTTATTTTTCGGCCAATAAGTAGTTAACGTGAAATAATCGTCATTTTTGACTGAGGCTATTTTTGTGCTAGACAAGGCAAAAAACGTAGTCGTAGTCTTTTTACGACGAGGCTT
>JBGCES010000879.1:0-11829 GCA_045106545.1 Saprospiraceae bacterium | reverse complement strand
TGTTCCGGGCACAGTGTAAGTCAACGGATCGTTAGTTGTTCCGATTACTGTGCCCACACAATTATCCAAGGCTTGCGGAGTCTGTACTGTTACTTGGCAGTCCTCCACTACATCGGGTAAGGTGGTAGGTTTGGTACTTGCTGCTTCTGCACGTGCGCCAGGTCCATTCGGAATAAACGGGCAATCGGGCGGTGTATCATCTTCTACAATCACTGTTTGATCGGCAGTGAAAACGTTTCCATTCCCATCATCGAAAGACCAAGTAATAGTATAAGTTTCAGGTATATTGTAGGCCAGCGGATCGTCGGTAGTACCAGTAACCGTACCCGCACAATTATCAGAGACTTGCGGAACGGGTACGGTTACTTCGCAATCGCCCATAACATCTGGTAATGAGGGAAGGGAAATAGTATCTGGGAAATAAATGAATCGCATACTAGGAAATGTAGTGTCATCAACCACTACGGTTTGTTGCTGATTAGCCGTGTTTCCACTATTATCCTCGTAATTCCACGTTATTATAAATGTTCCTTGTTCGGTAAAAGTAGTTGGGTCAGTCGTTGTACCCGTAATTTGTCCCTGACAGGCATCCGTTGCCGTGGGTACTGCCGTCACAGAAACATTACACTGATCCGTGACAGTCGGTAATGACGCTACATTGGGAACAGGTGGAGTTTGATCGGCAACACATTCATCATCCACAGCAATTATCAACTCCCCAAAAATTTCAAACTCGCCATCTGCCAACGGGCTGATATCATCATCCCCTTCCCAAACGACTAGAAAGTTGTTATTGAGTGGATTAAATGCCACGGCAGGGAGCGTACCATCAAAGTTATCATCTCCATCAGGTCCCATTTGACTGATACGAAAGTCGTTTGCACCTAAATCTACTCCCGCTGCTGAAACGAACTGCCCATATATCTCAATCCCTCCTATATCGACGATTAGTGAAGTTCCATTGGATTGCCAGTTGACTAAATAGGTATTGTTGATATTGTCATAAGAAATCGCTGGAAGCGTAGCATCTACTTCTACATCACCATCTACCCCGTTGTCACTAATCTTAAAATCGCTGCCAATTGCTGTCCCATCGGCGGTCAGTAACTGCCCGAAAATTTCATCCTCTCCCGCGACGGCATTACCTGAATTAAAATCACCATCCCAGACGACTAAATATTCATTATCCGCACTATTGAAAGCGACGGCTGGATTTTGCGCATCAAAGAGTACATTTCCATCAAAACCTTGATTACTAATCCGAAAATCACTCCCTATTTCCTGCCCTAATACACTAATTCGTTGACCAAAGATCTCAACTTCATCCTCTACCAAAGGACTGGTATTATCATCCCCATTCCAAACAATCAGATATTCATTTAAGGTAGCATTATAAACTACATCTGGATTGGCGGCATCAAAATCTATATTTCCATCAGTTCCCATGTCGCTATATCTTTGGTCACTACTAAAAACCAGTTGTCCTTGCGTATCAACAATTTGCCCAAAAATCTCAAATTCTCCATCGACTAAGTCTCCCGTATCATCATCACCTTCCCAAACGACTAGGTAATTATTTGCCGTCGAATTATAAGCAACGCTGGGTCTAAACGCACCAAAATCAATGGAAGCATCATTTGTTCCCATGGTGCTAATCCGAAAATCATCACCGTCGGGAACGCCCTTCGCATCAACAAATCGTCCCAATATTTCAAATACACTATTTCTATTTGACTCAAAATCTGCACTCCAAACCACGAAAAAATTATTATCGGTAGAATTATACACTACATCAGGGTTAAAAGCATCAAGGAAGACATTGGGAACGCCCAATTTGCTAATTCTTCTGGCAAATTCTGTTTCAAAACCAAGAAATACGCCTTCATCGGAGATGAGTTGGCAATAGATATTTAACTCTTCTGGATCAGAATTGCCAGTAATCCGATCAATGGCTGCCCAAACGACAAGATAATTGCTATCTCGGCTGTTGTAGGCGACAGCAGGTTCGCCAGCATCAAATCTATTACTAGCATCTGTCCCAGTTGAAATTCTAAATTGTCCACTAGGCTTGATGGTCGATATATCCAATAATTGTCCGAATATCTCAAATTCTTCATTCGCCCCCGTATCTTCTCCTGACCATACGGAAAGGAACGTACCATCGGTAGAGTTGTAAGCCAGCGCATTGACTCGTATCTCTCTTAGATTTCCACCTCCATCATCAATCGTACTAATGCGAAAATCATTGGGCGCTAAGTCTTTGAGAGAAGGGTCAAGCACCTGACCAAAGGCTTCAAGCTGATTCCCATTATTATCTCCATCCCAAACGACGAGGTATTTATTTTCTATTGGACTATAAACCACCGAAGGACTTTCTGCTGATAAAACGGGACCGCTATTTCCATTACCTCCACCATCTCTCATATCGCTGATTAGTACGTCATTGTCACCGATTTCTGCACCAGCAGCATTGAGTAATTGGGCGTATATTTGAAAATCGCTATTACTTACTTGATCGCCTGTCCAGACGACCACGTATTCGTTCTGCACAGAATTATAGGCTACTGCTGGTTGGATGGCATCAAAATCGGTTTGATTATTATTATTGCCCATATCGCTAATGCGAGAAGCACTACCCACATTTACGCCTGCATTGCTAAGTATTTGACCGTAGATCTCAAACTTATCATTGAGCAAGCCATCCACATTATCGTCTCCTTCCCATACGACGAGATATTGATTGTCTTGATCGTTATAGGTTACATCAGGAGTAAAAGCATCAAATGTGGCATTCTCATCGGGGCCTTGCTCACTAATCTGAAACTCATCCATTACTACGCCACCAGTTCCCGATAATATCTGACCCATAATTTCAAACTCTCCACTTCCTACGTCTCCAGGCCAGACCACTAAAAATTCATCATCCGTTGTGTTATAAGTAATGGCAGGTCCATTGGTATTCTCAGAATTATTATCTCCAGTGGCGGTTGCCGTCTCACTGATTTGAAAATTATCGCCTATCAATTGCGTGTTATTCGCAACAAATTGACCCCAAATTTGGAAATCGTTATTTGTTGTACTATCGCCTCGCCAAACCACCAGATGTTGATTGGTAACTGGATTGTAAGCGACATCAGGATTTTCTGCATCAAACTGGGCATTACCATCTGATCCCATAAAACTGATACGGAAGCGATTGAGAAATGTACTACCATCCGCATTAATGTATTGTCCGAAAATCTCCAGTTCCCCACCGACAAGCCCTGCCGAGTTATCATCCCCATCCCAGATGACCAAATAACGATCTTCTTGGCTATTATAACTCACCGCTGGTCGCTGAGCGTCAAAGCCATCATTTCCATTTGGTCCCATGAAGCTAATCCGAAAGTCATCAGGTCCAATTTCTGGGTCAATCGTCACGGGAAAAGTAGCAGTTGCTAAGGCATCTTCTGTAATCGTAATCGCGGTATAATCCGCACATACCTCAAAAGTGGCAGGAATTTCTTTGCTCTCGGCATCATAAACGTAAAGCTGTCCGAGTTTGACACTACTTTTTTCGTTCGCCCATAGCCAACGATCGTTTTCTTTTTGAAAAATACCTTCTGTGAGAATATCGCCCGTGATACGCAGCTGACGGGCAGCGGGCATTTCATTCACAATAAAACGCTGCTCAATACTGCCGCGGTGAAACACGTAGCGTTCGGTAATATTACCCCGCCGATAATCCACAAACTCTTGGTTGTAGGCATCGCGTAAGGTGGGTGTGACAGACTGAGGTGCTTGCCCGTTGATGGTTTGTAATTGCCATTGCCACTCTAAATCATTGCCGCTAGGCCGTAGAGAAATGTAATCTTTAGTGAACTGCGAACTAAAATGTGGGTTGGCTAAATGGACTTCGTCTGCCGCCTGCTTGGCTTGATTGATGGCTTTGGTAATACCTGCTTGCACAGCGGGCGGAGCGGAGTCTAAATCAATAGATGAATTAGAATTAGCTGATGGTAGTGCCGTCTGCGCGGGCAAACTCAGCACTAGTAGCATCAATAAGGTGATTAAAAAAATGGACTTTTTCATGGTGTTATTATTTCTAATTTGATATAGATTATCGCCAGCCGTCTCTAAGAGGACTGGTGTTTTTTTAGTGTAATAGAAAAAGGATTTGAAAATAGCTGGTGTCTTTCTGACGCCAGCTATTATGCAGAACGACATATCCATTGGTAGCAATCAGTTTCCTTCATTTTACAACCCGTATATGATTACAATGGGATTATTAATTCAGGATGTCGCACTGCGCCAAACATACAAGCAAAAAATTCCAGTGCTACCAATATTATCATCGCGTTACACTGTATGATTTTAAGTATCAAATACCTCTGGGATAACTGATACCTAAAAAAAATCTGTGTAACCGCACGATGGCTTACAAAAGCTAGTTTTTTTCTGTTGTGGAATAGAATATTAGGGATAAAATACTGAATATGAGGATATTAAGCATACTACAAAAGTATAGTCCTTTTGAAGGAAGGTTATGCAATTATCGGTCAAATAGCAGTAATTATGTTGCATAAAGGGCTTGTACACCTTATGTCAACTTATATGCTACACTTACTTCCGAACTTGAGAAGGGCGGACGTTAAATTCAGCTAGATAGGTATTAGAAAAGTAGCTGGAAGAGGTAAAACCGACCTCGTAGGCAACCTCTGCTACCGTTAGGTCGCTAGTGTGCAAGAGCTCGTGGGCAGCATGCAAACGAATCGTACGAATGAGCGCCGAAGGAGGTTTTCCTGTGAGGGCTTTTACCTTACGGAAAACTTGGCTACGGCTCATTTGAAGATGCTGGCACAAGTTCTCTAAGTCAAAGTCTTTATGGGACATGCGCGCTCGAACAAAAACGGTGATTTTTTGTAAAAAACGATCTTCCAGCGTCAACTCGCTTGTAGGCTGGATTTGTGGCGATAATTGAGCGTATTTTTCTTGTAGCTGCTGACGCAGTTGGAGCAGATTTTCCAAGCGAATTTTTAATTCTTTTTCATTAAAAGGCTTATTTAAGAAAGCATCTGCGCCCATTTTTAAACCACTCAATTTAGAATTGATATCCGCTTTAGCGGTCAGGAGAACGATGGGAATGTGGCTTGTTCTTTCGTCAGCTTTGAGAGTAGCGCATAGTTCATAACCATTTTTCATGGGCATCATAACATCACTGATGATGAGATCGGGTATCAGTTCTAAACCCTTATCTATTCCCGCCTGTCCGTTTTTGGCGATGTGTAATTCGTAGTCGGCAGCTAAACAGGCGGTGAGAAATTGTACCATATCGGGATTGTCTTCTACGATTAAAAGCTGTGGCAAAGATTCCGTTTTATCAGCATCAATAACAAGTTGTTTTTCATTTGTTATTTCATTATAAATTGGGGCATCACTCCTGCTAATTGCGGCGATGACAAAGTTCGCTCGTTGAGTAATTGGCAACTGAACCGTGAAAACCGATCCCACATTTATTTTACTGCTTACTTTTACCTTTCCACCTAACAATTTCACCAATTCCTTGACTAGCGACAAACCAATACCACTGCCTACGGGATTCACCGCATTGGCAATTTGAAAATAGCGGTCAAAAATATGGGGCTGCTCAGCTTCAGGAATACCGATACCCGTATCTTTTACTTGAATCAATAATTGATGATTGGCTTGCTGCAAGCTTAACTCGACGCTTCCACCTGCGGGTGTAAACTTGATCGCATTGGACAACAGATTTGCCACAATCCATTGCAATTTTTCCTGATCGTGATCCATCATAATGAACTCCGCTGAAGATTCATATGCCAATTGAATATCTTTATCGGCAGCAAGTGGCTCGAAGGAACTCAAAATGTATTTTAAATAATTTACTACGTCCCCCTGTATCATTTTGAGCTGGACGGATTCGGATTCTAATTTATGAAATTCCAAAATTTGATTCGTCAAATTGAGTAGCTGATGGGTATTTTTACGAATCAGTTTAGCACCTTCATCTAACCATTGAGTGGGATTTTCTTGGATTTTCTCATTCATACCCATGATGATACTCAACGGCGTGCGGAGTTCGTGGGAAATATTGACAAACAAGCGGGTTTTAAACGCATCTACCTCTTTCGCTTTCTGCAATTTTTGCGCTTGCAAATCGGCTTTTAGTTTTTCCTGCGCTAAGGCATTTTCTCGTTTGATTTTCTGAAACCGATAATTCAAGTAAAATGCGAATAAACTAAAGCCCAAACCGAGCATCGTCAGTATAGTCCAATTTCGTTGTCGTTGAATTTGCTCGTCTAACTGCCGTTTTTCGCGTTCATTGATTTGGGCTAATTTTTCTTTTTCTTTGGCAAAATTATAATTCGCTTTTAGGGTGGCAACTTTCTTGGTGCGTTCTTCATTCGCCAAAAAATCTCGTAATTCTTGATATTGTTTGAGTTGTTCTAAGGCGGGTTGATACTGTTTTTGCTGCTCCAGCAATTGATACATTAATAACCTAGCATTTGCCTCCTCTTTAGGTAGCTCCGTTTTTTGTGCCAACTGTATCGCATCTTCCAAATATTGTTGAGCCAACGACAACTTTGATTGCCGAAAATATACCTTGCCTAAAGTGGCTAAAATAGTAGATTGCTTTTCTATCCATTTAGAATTTTTCGCAAAAAGAAAGGAACGATTGAGATATACTAAAGCCGAATCCAATTGGTTAAGTTGCTCTAAACAATCCCCCATTCCAAACAGCGCACTAGCTTTCCAATCGCTTAATTTTATCTTTTCCAATTGTTTAATAGCTTGACTAACGTAAGTAATAGCGGTATCACACTGCCCTTGCAGCGAGTAGAGATAACCGATAATGCGTAAAAATTTTATTTCTCCAATTTCATCCTGATTATCTTTGGCGATTTGTAAACCTTGCTGACTGTAGTTGAGCACCTCTGCGATTTCCTCATCCGCTACTTCAAATAAGACGAGTCTAAATTTATTAGTAGCGGCTTGAAGATCAGCAGGTAGTTTTTCTCTAACCTTTAGTTCTTGTTGATAAGCTGCTAAGCTTTTATCATAAAACCCTTTTTTATTATAGGCCGCTCCCAAGTACTGATAAAAAGTAGCCAATGCTTTCCAATCCTTGCGTTCTGCTGCCAAAGCTATGCCTTCTTCGAAGGCTTCGATGCCTGGTTGTAATTCATTATTTTCAAAATATAACCAACCAATGTGGCGAAGCGTAGTCAGTTCTATTTTTAGAAATTTTTTAGCGCGTTGTAAATCTAAACTTTGCAAATAATAGGAATAAGCTGCTTTGTACTGTCCACTATTGGTACCGACACTACCCAAATTATGAAGCGCATCAATCTGACCAATCGTATCTTTTTTTGCGGCAGCGTAACCTAATGATTGTTCGTAATGCCGCGTAGCATTTTCATAATCATCCAGGAAAAAATAGACATTACCCAACGTGTTCAATATCGTTCCTACTCGATAATCAATTTGCCGCGCTAGTTTCAAAGCAGCGTGGTTATTTTCCAATGCTGCGTCGTACTGCTTCAAACTATAATACGCTAAGCCTTTGATACGCAATAAACTGACTTGACTCCGCAGGTGATTAAACTGCCGCGATAATTTCAGTGCTTGATTGCTTAAAATTATTGTACTGTCGGGTTTCGTAGTGCGCAAGGCGAAGGCGCGATTGCCGAGGGTGTAGATTTGGATGGAAGCTGGTTCTGGTAAAATTGACGTTTTTGCTGGTTGTGCAGACAGTTCCATACTTATCCATAAGAGGATAAAGAGTGAAAGTAGGAAATGGGCTTGCTTAATTTGCATGAGTTGAATTATTATAGTGAACAGGTATCGGATAACTTCGAGTTATCCGATACCTTACTTATCTCACCATCATCAATCGTTTATCACCATGATCTTCTGCACCACCCGCTCGCTTTCCGTTTGCAACACGACGAAATATATACCGCGCAATCCTTGCTCATTGCGCAAGCTGAAAACGTGTTCGCCCGCTGTGCGATGTTGTAACGGCACGATGGTTTGCACCAAACGTCCCATTTGGTCGAACAGCTGCAAGCTAACTTGCTGTTTTTTAGGGATTTGAAAACGCAGTTGAGTTTCGTGGTAAAAAGGATTAGGCTGGGCAGTTAAAGTGACATTTTCAATAAAAACTGGCATTTCTACATCCAGTAGTTTCATACGATCTACTACTTCCGTATTATTAGGTTCTTCTATTTCAAAACAACTTGGTGTTGCCACCGTCGCGGAAAAAACAGCTCCTGCCGGTACGGTAAATCCAGCGTTGAGGATAATACTTTCTCCCGCTACAAATTCAACTGGACCACTACTTCCACTTCCCCCTCCGACGGTATCAAGAGCATTAAGAATTATACCCGCTGAAGTGATGGTGTTGACCGCTTCGTATAGACCAGGTAGGATAAAATTCCCCAATTCGGTATCAGTTAAATCGGTGGGACACAGCAGGCAATCTTCCGTTTCATTGACAATAACGGTTTGTTCTACGATTAGGATATTTTCATTACCATCGTCAAAAGACCAACTAATCGTAAATGTGCCCACTTCGGTATAGGTCAACGGATCATCGGTGGTACCAACTACGGTACCCGCACAAGCATCTAAGGCATTCGGTACGATTACAGTTACCTCACAATCGCCTACTACGTCGGGTAAAGTCGTAGGCTTCGTCTGTGCTGCCACAGTTTGGGCAATTGGGTCATTAGGAATAAATGGACAATCAGGAGCAAAAGTATCATCGACAATAACTATCTGTGGTTGCGTACTGATATTGCCATTGCCATCGTCATACATCCAATTAATGACAAAAGTGCCTTGTTCATTATAACTTAAAGGATCGGTCGTAGTTGCAGTTGCACTTCCAGTGCAATTATCGGTTGCAGTAGGAACCGTAGTAACTTCTACACTACATTGACCTGTGACATCAGGCAGATCTGCTACATCAAAAACAGGAGGGATTCTATCATCATCACAAGGTTGCACTGCGCCACAATCGCCGCCCACATCTGTTCCAATAATGGTCCAGCCTCTCGCCACCAATTCGTCACGAGCAGCCGAGGCAGCCGCGTCATAATCCGCATTGAATCCACTAATTGGAAGGTTTTCTACATCAGGGTTATTAAAATTCCAACCTAAAATAGTCGTTGACCAATTTTGACAAGAGACATTATTCGTACCGCTCGCAAATTGGCTAAAATCCGCATTAGATCTAAACTGCCAATTGCCGATCGATTGGTCAAAGTCATCCATATTCGCCAGCATTCTTCTGAATCGAGTAACCTTACGCACATCCCATTTTCCAATCGGTTGATTAAACTTATCTGCACCATCCAACAAACTCTCCATATTATCCACACTGCTGACATCCCAATTACTAATGTCCTGATTAAAGTTTTTAGCACTACTAAAGCCGCGAAAAAAGAAAGTGACTTTGGAAACATCCCAATCCGAAATATTCCCATCGAAATTAGTGCAACTTTGAAAGACTTGTGCCATGCTGGTCACGTTGGACACATCCCAGTGATTGAGATCCTCGTTAAAATTGGTCGCTCCGAGAAACATCCGACGCATATTGGTCACCCGTGATAAATCGGGTGCATCCGTAGCCGTGAAGCCCGCTCCAGGCCAGTTTTGAAATGTCTCACCCATATCCCTCCACGGAATACTCCCCCATTGCAAAACATCTAGTAATAAATCGACTGGATAGCCTCTTAAATGCGGAAACTCACCGATGATCTCCAGTTGGTAAGTACCCGTGAAGGGAAAATTGGTCGTAAAATCACCATCCGCATTGGTATGTGTACCACTGTCCGTAAAAATGGAATCTGGGTCATTTGAGAGGAGCGTCCAAGTATAATCAAAGTCGTAAGTTACGCTTTGTAAAGGAATGGTAATAGCTTGGTCATTATCCACTTTCCAAGTAGTGACAAAAGGTAAAGTCACATCAACCTCAGCTTCCCAGCCACAGGTATTTACGACTCCACTAAAGCGGGAAGCAAACGTCAAACTCCCATTCGTCGAGGTGAAAGTAACCGCATCTGCATTAAGCATATCCACCAATTCATCACCATTTACGCTACTATTCCAAAGCAGCGGATCTGAAGATGTTGGATTAGTGGCAGAACCATTACCGTTGTTAGCATTGACAGAAGCACTTCCATCAAAAATTGCTAACCAATCAAAATTGCTGCCTACCCTGAATTCGAAGAAAGTAACGGATACTTGTTGACCAGCGGGGGCGGTAAGTGTGGTAACGGTCACGCAGTTGCAATTAGGGTAATCGCCTGTATCTCCACTACTTGTTGTGGTGCATACTCCTCCTGGTCCACCTTGTGTCCCATCATTTGGATCGGAAAATAACTCGCCGCCCGTTATATCAATGGTTGTAGTTGTACCCGCAGTTTCGGAGATGACTTGGGCAGTGGTTGGTAGCGAAAGAGCGATTAATAAGGTAATTGAAAAAAGGATTTTAAAGCTATTTAGGATATTCATACCATTGAATTTTATTTGTTATTTCTATCTAAAAAATGATTGATAGGTATCGGATATCTCAGAGGTATCCGATACCTGATACGCTGAATTTTCGTTAATTATTAATCACCATAATCTTCTGTACTACTTGCTCCGTCTCCGTTTGCAGCACCACGAAGTACATTCCACTAAGCCCTTGCTCGTTGCGCAAATAGAAGGTGTATTTTCCTGCTTCTTTTTTCTGGTTGGTAATAATCGACTGAACTTGACGACCCACATGATCGTAGAGGTGAAGGCTAACTTGCTGTGCGGTAGGGAGCTGAAAACGCAGTTGGGTTTCGTAGTGAAAGGGGTTGGGTTGAGCAATTAAGGAAGCCGTTTTTATATTAAAATGCTCGGTTGTTGAATCAAGTAAAAGCGAACGTTCCACGGTATCGTCAGGCGTCAATTCTTCTACTGAAAAACAAGTAGGATCGCCAATCGCAGCGGTAAAAATCGCGCCTGCCTGCACTTGAAAACCTGCAGCGAGGGTAATGCTTTCCCCCGCTGTAAAAGTGACTGCACTACCATTTTCAATTGTACCTGTCGAGGTTATCGTTGCCACTGCATCATAATTTCCTGCTGCAATTGGGTCATTGTTTACAACCAAATCATTTTGGCAAACGAGCGAAACACTAAACAACTCCTCTTGGTTATCTATTTCCGCGTCAGCAAGATAAACAAGGTGTGTGCCCGTTGAATTAAATAGTGGAAACGGGAAGGTCGCGATATCTCCGTTATTATTCGTAAAATCGGGATTCAATTTGATTGCAGTGCCGCCCGTGATCGGAACAATAAATAATTCATCTACATTATTTGTTTCTTGATCAGAAATGTAAATGACTTGCTCGCCGTTGGAACTAATCAATACCGATCCGCCATCAATTGAGCGGTTACCTGCCAAGGTAGGATTAAGTTTAACGGAAGTACCACCCGCCAATGGGACGCTAAATAATTCAAAAACATTATCCGTTTCTTGGTCGGCAGTGTAAACGACGTGGCTGCTACTGGGACTGATGCGAATACCAAAATCCTGCACTTCGCGTGAATTGTCCGCAAAGCTGGGATTCAGTTTGGTGAGCGTTCCACCAGCAATAGGAACGCTGTACAGCTCCGCTGCTGCCGTTTCTGCCAAATTTGCCAAGAAAATCAGGCGACTACCATCGGGGCTGATTTGTGCCGAAAATGGATCTACGTCACGTGCGAACTCAGTAATATCGGGATGCAATTTGGTTACTGTCCCGCCAGTGGCAGCTACACTAAACAATTCAAAAATGCGATCCGTTACAT
>JBGCES010000878.1:0-9020 GCA_045106545.1 Saprospiraceae bacterium | reverse complement strand
CTATGAGTATCAAGGAGATGAATAAAGAATAGATAATTATTAGCGTAACCAGATACCCTTCTGGTGCAAAGCCAGCATCAGGAAAAAAGATATAAAGAATAAAACGCACCAGAGCAGGTTCAATAAGTACAATCCCTGCTGCAATCATTCCTCTTGCGTGAATTTGTACGGAATGGCGGTATTTAATCGCTATAAAATAGGCGACCCCTAATATAAAAAGATCTTTGAAGGGAATCCATAAATTAATCCCTAATTCTTCTGGATTGTCCGTGATGCGGTTATGGGCTAAAAGCATCACGGAAATAAAAATTAATGGAACGAGAACGTAAGAGAATTTACCAAATAATCTATGCAAACGTAGTTTCTTCTTGCGGATGAATATGGGTTGCATGATTAGTAAAATAAGCCATAGCGTAGCGGTAACTGCATGAAAATGAAAGTAAAAGTTGAAGTCCGCTGTTCCATCAAAGAATTTAGAAAAATAAGAAGGCCAAAACCCCAATACAACTAAAACCAATAATCCAATAAAGAAATAGCCTGATTTTTCAAAGTCTAATTTTTGTTTGATTGATTTCATCATGATGTTGTAGATGTTGGTTAAGTTGTTTCTTATTTATCATTCAATATTATGGGACGTCTTAGTTCTCATATTATCAATTTATCATCAGATAAATACACATCCAATATAACCGAATATCTTTCCCAACGCAAGCATAAAATTAAATTCATCCAAACACCACTTCCCAAATCGCCGGTCCCCACAATTTCTTCGTAAAAAAATAAGTCGCTAAAATCAAAAAAGCCGACGCCAGAAACATCCCAAAAATCGCGAAGCCTTTAGCGAATTTTGATTTCATAATCTCGTAGCGACCAATAAAAATCTCCGCGACTAATAGATTAGGTAGGTAAAAAAAGAAGTCCATAAAATAGTCGAATGAACCAGTGAATTGCTTAGTGTGTCCCAAGCCATCAGTGAATAAGAACCAAAAGCCATAATCCATGCGGTAAAGCCACGAACCAATCGCTAAGGCAAATAGTCGGATTGCCCAGGCGCGATGTTGCTCAAAATCGCCAGCTCGCGCATAATGGATAGTGGCGATTGCCGCTGCAAAGGTCAGCAGTCCGTAGCCTGTGAAACCAATGTCCATGATGATTCCTCCAATCGTTCCTTTGGTAAAAATAAACGCCAATCCGCCCACCGCGGTCAACAAAGCTGCCAGCACATACAATCGACCAAGCCAACGGTGTACAATGGGATATTTTAGCCTGATTTGACTAATCAGTTGAATACAACCCAGAATCAAAATCAGACTGCCTGCGGCAAAGTGTATTCCAATCCCAATCGTAGCGGAACGTTCCTTTTTGTCATATAAATCGGGCAGCGTTTCATTCCACTGCGCGGTATTTCCTTCCAATAAAGCAATGAAATAGAAGGCAAAAATGTATAACCCAAAGAGGATAGAACTGACCCAAACGGTAGTGACGAGTAGGCGCGCCGCCCATTGCATGCTAGTGTCGAATCGGTCGGATGAGAGAGTGGTGGATGGTTGTTTCATTTAAGACAATTTTAGCCGTCATTTAGAAATAAAATTACTTAGCCCTAATCACCAACCAATCGTTTCCTCCATAAACCCAATCAAATCCGTCGCCATCACTTCTTGATCCGCAACAGAAGGATGAGCAGTCGCGGGGATATACGGCATAAAATGGGTGTAAATCTTTTGGTCATCTAAGTTCGCGGCTGCTTGTTCAATATAATCCATCCATTTTGAATCTGCTTTGGCAGCATCCATACCGCCCAGCGAACAGATAATGTGCGCGTTGGGATAGTGGTTTCTAAGATCGGAGATGAAATCTTGATAAGCCTGAATCAGATCATCCTCATCAGGTTTTTCGTTAAACCTCCGCTGAAATTCCTCCGAGTCAGGCATTTCTACCAACCAAGAGTCATTTTGAAATAAATTGACCACGACGACATCGGGCGTGTACTGCGAAAAATCCCACTGGCTAGTCGAGTCGGTTGGGTTGAGTCGGTCATATAACTCAGGCATAATCAGCGGAACCCAACTGACGGTGATGCCGATTCCACTTCGACAAATACATTGATGTTCCGCGTTAAAATGCCGCGCGGTGAGAGCAGCGTAAGTTAAATAATGATTGGTAAAAGTGCTATCGGGCGAATCTTTTCCTGAAGTGTCTTCTATCGCATATCCCGCCGTAATGGAGTCGCCATAAAACTCTATTTTTCTAGCGGTAGGCTTTGATTTAGGTAGTAGTTTAGCATTACCTGCGATTTGAAATCCATAAAAAATAGTCTTTCCGCGATCCCATTCCGTGCGCTTAAAAATTTCTACGGTATGCTCGCCTTTGGCTAAATTCGTCGCCAGTGGATAGAATCGTTTGGTCAAGTCTAAGTGCAATATAAACAGGCTGTCATTGTCAATGATCACATTGTAATAATTCTCGCCCGTTTCATCTTCGAGTAAGGCAGACAGCGACGTTCCTACAAAATTTATTTTCACGGAAGTACCCGACCAATACAATTCTGCACCTGTTACTTGAGAAGAATCTATCCGACCTGCATAGGCAATCTGCGCATTGGAATAATCGACAAATAAATCTTGTTTGGTAGAACAAGCTGTGGCAAAAAAGAGAACGAAGCATAGCGAAAAGAGCGATTTACAGTACGTGATAATCATGTGCAAGATGTTAAGTGGATGGAGTTAATAATCTTGCTCGAATTTATCAGTTTTTAGGCAGACTTTTCTAGTTTTCTTTTTTAATAAATTCCACTGGCTCAGATTGTAAATTCATCTCCACCGAACCAACGTTTCCTGCTTTATCAATTAAAAAATCTAATTCAAAATATTCGGGATTGATGATTCTCGAATTTTCGTCAAGTCCGCGCATGCGGAAAGTGTTGTAATGGATGTGTTCTAACCCAAATTTTAAAGCCGGAAAAACAATATAGAGTGCCTCTTTTTCTTGCACAACCTCAAATGTCCCATAGCCAGGATGGTTATATTTTCCAATAAAACCGCTTAATGCAAAAGATGGTTTTTTATCTAAATTGACTCCTTTGATTTCCTTGTCGATAGTGTTGAGTTCACTAATGATAACTGGATATTCTGCTAATTTTGCTTGTGGAAAATCTAGCATTTTACTCGCAATGCGGTGAGTAATCATGTAGGGTAGGAGCGAGTTTTCTTGATTGACGAGTACGATGATACCGACTTTGGAAAAAGGGAACATCACGACGTGCGTACTAAAACCTGAGGTGTTGCCACCGTGATGCACTTTGTAATGTCCATGCAGCGATTCTACCCGCCAACCGAATCCATCCCCAAATAAATAAGTATCGGCATCTGCGCCACCTTGCGGTCTGATATTATGGATAGAACTGGCATTTTTAACGTAGTCCGCAGGTAGGATTTGCTGTCCTGCGAATTTGCCTTGATTGAGCCAAGTGATGACCCAATTGGACAAGTCGTTGGCGGTACTTTTGATGCCGCCCGCAGGAGCGTAAGAATAGTATTCTTCGTAGGGTGTTTTATGGTTTTTTTCTGCGAGCAAACCATAACCGCAAGCAAAGTTATCGCTGTTTTTCAATTGCTGTAAACTCGTCAGCGAATTGGTCATTTTTAATGGTTGGAAAATGCTTTTTTCGAGGTAGCTATCCCAACTTTCCTCTGCTACTTGCTCAACTACTGTTCCTGCAACGGTATAACCCATATTGCTATAAATCCAACTGTCATTGACTGCCCCTTCGAGTGCTATATATTTCAGCTTACTCATGGTTTTGAGTTTATCCGTTTCAGGAAACAGCACGAGCGTTCCATTCACGCCGCCAATACCACTTTTATGCGATAGCAGATCTTCAATTTGGATTAAATTATTCATTTCATCCGTATGAAACTGAAGTTTAGGAATATAAGAAGATGGTTTTTCGGTTAAAGAAACTTTGCCCTCGGATTCTAATATTCCCAATAGAGAAGCCGTAAAAGCTTTAGAGACTGAGGCAATCGGGAATTTGGTATCGGGCGTAACGGGCAGTGCTTGCTCCACATCTCGATAACCAAAGCCTTTTGCATAGACAATCTGGTCATCTTTTACAACTGCAACCGATAGCCCTGCTGCCTCGTAGGCTTTCCACAGAAATTCGATGTCTTGGTCAATTCCTTGGAGCGGATCTTCATTTTGTTGTCCGAAAAGTAGGTTGGTCGTAAGGAGTAGAAAAAGGATGAGCTGTAATGGTTTCATTGCGTCTGGTTATGATTAATTATTAGCGCAATGATACGATTCCCATTCATTTTTATTCCGATTGGAATATTGTTAAATGCCATCCTGTATTTTACCTGACCAAAATCTATTTCATCACTCCAAAGTTGCCAGAAACTTCATTACATTTTCCATACTCGTCGCTTCCAGAATAATCTCTTTTGTCTCCTCGTCTTCTCCACCCGAAGTGACCAAACCAACGACTGCGCCTTTTTTGTCCACGATCGGCGCGCCACTTAATCCACCCAACTTTTCTGGTCCTTTGACTTGCACTAAATTATGAAAATTGCCACTAGTTTCTTGATAGATGTATTCATAGACGCGTTGCGTCCCTGTGGTATCGCTATATGACCAGCCGATGGCGTAAAGCGGTTCGCCTTGTGCTAGTGGTTTTGTTCTGAATTTCAGCATTTTATGCTTAGTCGTATTCTCCTTGACGGAAAAAACCAACCAATCATCATAAGTCTCCCAATTGTTAAACAAGTAATCCCAAGTCAGTGAATCTTTCTGGTTGGTACTTAGTAATTCGCCCATCACGACATCAGCTGAGGCATTATCTTTGGGATGCATTCTCCATTGTTTTAACTCGTCTCCGAAATCAACAAACTGCATATTATCGGTCTTCGCAATCATCAAAACATGCTTTGCCGTGATGCCATAAGTTTGATTGTTGTATTGCACCAAAAAGCCATTAGAGGCATTGTCATTATCAAAAGACGAATCCGTAAAAGCGACATTGTTAATCAAGCCAATTTGCTTTTTTTGCAGTCGTTCCGTAGCGGAACAGCTGATGAATAAAGTAGCAAAAAGGACTAGGAATAAGGTTGGAAGATATTTCATATTGTTTTAAAATTTACCGGTGTGTGAAAGACTAAAAGCTATTTTTTAGTCCAATACTTATGGCGGGCAAGGTAAATTGAAAACGAAGGATTGGTGTTTTTTTGAGGAGCATTAACGGGTTAATAACCTTTTGTTTGGGTTTGGGTAATAGCCTAAATATCGTTCAGTGAGAATGTTTTCTATTCGTGATATAAACGGTGGCTCTAATTCTATGACTTATACCACAGTTCACTTGGGATCATCATTCCAATTATTCCGAGTATGATAAAAATTAAAGGAAATCCATATACCCAACCACTGGAATTGATTTTTGCTTTTTTAAAGTTAGCTACTGGATAAATAATGGGTATTTGCTCTCCTACTTGATAGTGAAATCGGTTGGAAGATTGTTTGATTGCTACCGCTACGACGGCTCCAGTATTAGTCTTAAATTCAACCAATGGGTAAAATTGATTTCTATCGTCTTTCCGTTCTTTTACTTCCCGTACGATTCCGGTAGCTTTCTCCCAAGTCAGTTGTCTGATCACGTTAGTGGTCAATAAAAATAAACCCAAACCAATGAAAACAGTGAAAATGATTTTAGGGTAAGTGAATAGTGTTTTCATAGCTTTTTATTGTCATTTTAGCTTCTATATTGCTCCAGTTTATTCGTTTCAATATTAAGTACTTCATGATTTGTGACTTTCCCTAAAATGCTCCAATTTTTTCGAACTATTATTCTACCTTTTTTGTAAGTAAGCTCGGATTCTTTTTTTCCATTTTTAAACCAGTTTTTGTGAGAGATACCGTCCTTATTTTTTCCGTTTTTTAAAAATTGCTCCCATCTCTTTTGCCCATTTTCATAAAAAGAAATTAAATGACCATGATATTGACCAGCCTCGTTAAATGGTTGGATATAGGAGATGTTACCAGATTCGTGATAATCTTTCCAGATACCGCTGCGTATTCCTTTTTTAAAAAAATGCTCTTGTTTTATTTGACCATTCTCGTACCAGTACATCGATGAACCATCAACTTTGTCATTGATGTAGAATGCTTTGTGTTTTAATTGCCCATTATCATAATGTTCTTCATAATGCCCATTTTTGATGAATGAATGCAAATTGCTATCTGGATTTTTTAATGTCCGTTCTATGTAATCATCTTTTTCGTCCCAATTTTTCAGGATATGTTGTATTTGGAATGGATAGAGTACTTTAGCTAAGACTTCTACATTAAACTCCATTTCATTGTCTTTAGGATGATGTGTTAGTATTACTAAAGGAGGATACAATCCTAAATTTTTATAAGCCAATAACTTATGATGTCCATCTAAGATATAGTAAGCAGAACTATAGTCATCAGGATAGATATGTGCGTTGAATAAAATGGCAAACGGTCTTTTACCATTTTTGATGACTTCTTCAAAGTACTTTACTCGGCTTTGATCGATTTCATCAAAAGGCTGAGTAGCATAAAAAGATTCATGGCCTGGGTAGATGATACTAGTTGAGTAATCTAGAATATTTGAAGCGTAATATCTTTTTGAGATAGCATTCTTTCGCAGAAACTCTTTGTGTTCATATTCGAGGTTCTCAATATTGGAAATATCCGTTATGTGGTGCGCAAATAAAACTTCAAGTGGATAATAATGCACGTTTTTACCATCATCTAAAGACGTCCAGTATTGAAAAAACTCTTGCTGAATATTTGAATAAAAACTCAATCTATATTCACCGTTTTTGAATACAGGAAATAGTGGTTCAAGTATTTCAAAAAGCCCTTCGATATTATCGGAATAATCATTCTCTAAACCATCAGCAATTCTTTGTTCAACTGATTTTCTATATGTTTCATTATATGGTAAAGTACAGAAATATTTTGCAACTGAACCTCCGCAGTCATACCAGACAGTTGTAATCGGATATTGAAAACGGAAATAGCTTCCAATTTCACTGACCCCGATAGAGCAAAGGTTTGTACCGTTTTCTATTTTGAATATCATTTGTTGGAATTTCGTGTATTTCACTGACTAACTGATATAAGCTAAATACTTTAACTGCGTTTATTTCATTTATGTTCCCTTGTGAAACTAATTTCTAAAGATACCAATACTTCTACTTAGCTTTGCTGCGCTGATTAGCTTAAATTGCAGCAAATCGCGATTCAAAACTACTAAATAAATGATCAATAATACCACACCCAATCACCCCAACTACCCACCACCCGTCATCATTCTCCTCACCTTCATTACTTGCCTTTTCGGCGGCTTGCTCGGCGGTGGAATCCTCTTTGGTATTGCTGCCGCGCAAGGCATGGAAATCACCCAACTTATTGGTGGACTAAGCGAAGAATCGACGTTGGGAGAGCGCAATGCCGTGCGTTTTTATACGATGATAAATCACTTGACGACCTTTGTATTGCCTGCTTTATTTGCAGCGTGGTTTCTATTTCGGAAGGAAATGTGGCAGTGGTTGAAAATGCACGTGACGCCCCAATCGACTAAGGTGATAGCGGGCGCAGCGCTGATGGTAGCGGCGTTTCCATTGGTGCAATTATCGCTGTGGCTCAATCAGCAATTGCCATTACCAGAATGGATGATGACGATGGAGAATGACACGGGCGATATGATCAAAGGCTTGCTGGTGATGGATTCGCCCGTTGAGTTGTTGTTTAATTTATTGATTATTGCCGTGTTGCCTGGACTCGGGGAGGAATTGGTTTTTCGAGGATTGATTCAGCAGAGTTTTCGGAAGTGGTTTGGCAATCCGCACGTGGCGATTTGGGTTACAGCGTTTATTTTTTCTGCGATTCATTTTCAATTTGCAGGCTTCCTTCCGCGTATGATTTTAGGTGCATTGTTGGGCTATCTTTTTTATTGGACAAATAATTTATGGGTGCCGATAGTGGCGCATTTTGTGACCAATGGTTTGCAAGTCATTGGCGCATTTGCTGCGAAGGATTTGCTGGGTGATTTGGAACAAGCGGAGGTAGAACCCAATTGGTTGGCTGCTGCTGTTTCGGTAGTTTTGGTAACGCTGATTGTGCGTTATTTTACAAATAAAAATAATGCTAATTACGCATAATTTGCCTGAACAATTTGTCGACTTTAGACTTAGAAGGAATATAATAAATTCCGACTATGACAAAACTTCCGACTACCGATATCATTAAACAGCTCGTTCAAGTGAACGATAGCGTTGCGGGCTGGACGCGCTGCAAGGAGAAGGAAAGATTTATTTATTTAAACGAAAATGGAGGAGTATTAAATAGAAAAGAAGAACTAGAACGCATCAAACAATTGGTTATTCCACCGATCTGGTCAGATGTCTGGATTTGTAAATTACCCAATGGACACCTCCAATCTACGGGGCGCGATCTGCGTCGCCGCAAGCAGTATATTTACCATCCCGACTGGACGGCTTACCGTCAGGCAATGAAGTTTCGTAAGATAAGAGATTTTGCTTATCAACTACCCAAACTACGTAAGACAGCGGCTGTTCACTTAAAGGATAAAAGTTGGACAAAACGTAAAGTTTTGGCTCTGATCGTGCAGGTATTGGATAACTGCCACATCCGCATTGGTAACAAATATTACAAAGAAAAAAATAACACATTTGGACTCACTACGCTACGGCGTAAACACTTGGAAATTACCGATGATAATTTGATTCGTTTTGAATACAAAGCCAAAAGTAATAAGTACCGTAAAGTGAGCATGGATAGCCGAAAACTGGCAAAATTAGTTCAGCAGTGTTCCGAATTGCGCGGCTACGAGGTCTTTCGCTATCAGGAAAATGGCAAAACGTATCCAATTGACTCCAGCGATGTGAATACTTATATTCAGGAGATAGCGGGAGAGCAGTTTAGCGCAAAAGATTTCCGTACTTGGGCGGGCACTTCATTAGCAGTTGAAAACTACG
>JBGCES010000877.1:0-11333 GCA_045106545.1 Saprospiraceae bacterium | reverse complement strand
GATGATAACTTTTTATATTTTGAAAAACTAATAATTTCAGAATAGTTATTGGAATAATCGGTTTTGTATTGCTATTTATTTTGTTTATTTTCGCATATGTGACTCGCTTGAGTTGATTAGTCCCGAATATTAATAATAGCACCAACTAAAAATTGGTAAGGTCTTACTAATTTTTGTTAAAATTTGTGTTTATACCAACCATACCAAATATTAAGACGTTATGGGGATAAATACACCAAAGACCATTTTTATGTTTACATCCAACTAAAATAAAACCGTATTTCTATGGAGTACAGAACCATGCGTAAGTTAGCCCGTGCCAAGAAAACATTAAGAAATGCTTTAAAACACATTTTAGAAATCAACAAAAGGAAATTTTCTTCCGCCTACTCAGAAACTAAACCAGAAGAACGAGAAGCTATTCAAACTGAATTAAAAATCTTGAATCAAATTGTCGAACAAAAAGGTAAAATGATTCAGATGTACGAAGAACGAATCAAAGAGGTAGGCTAATAAAAAGCAGACTTTTTAGAAAATATCAAAAATAACTAAGGCAGTACTTTAACGAGTGCTGCCTTTTTCTTTTGTCAATATCTGAGTAATAATTCATCTCTAATTCCAAACCTATCACTTATCAACCTTTCCACCTGTTCTTTCGTTAACTGTTTATCAACTTTGTCAATTTACTTATCTACACTTTTAATAATATTAAAGTATGAAAATTAATCGCTGGACTATTATTTTATCCTTTTTGTTGCTGACCACGAGCATTCATGCTCAAATTGCGCTACAAAATACTGCTCAACCGATTCCAACCGATCCCGCTGTTCGAATCGGGCAATTAGAAAATGGTATCAAATATTATATTCGTAAAAATAGCAAACCAGAAAATCGAGCTGAATTGCGACTAGCAGTCAATGCGGGTGCGATGCAAGAAGACGAAGACCAACGGGGTCTAGCGCACTTTGTAGAACACATGGCTTTTAATGGAACTAAAAAATTTGAAAAAAATGAATTAGTTGATTATCTGGAAAGCGTTGGAATGCGCTTTGGGCCAGATTTGAATGCCTATACCAGTTTTGATGAAACGGTTTATATGCTACAAGCGCGAACCGATAGTGCAGACATGCTTAATAAGGGAATTATGATTCTTAATGATTGGGCGAATGGACTCACTTTTGATAGCGAAGAAATTGATAAAGAACGAGGCGTAGTGGAATCAGAACGTCGTTCTTCTTTAAGTCCTGATCAGCGGATAATGTATGAATACTTGCCCATTGTATATAAAGATTCACGTTACCCTGAACGTTTACCAATTGGTACTTCCGAAGTGATTAATAATGCTGATTATGAAACGGTAAAACGTTTTTATCGCGATTGGTATCGGTCGGATCTGATGTCCGTTATTGCTGTGGGTGATTTCAACGTTGATTCGGTGGAAATGCTGATTAAAAATCAATTTTCGACGATTGAAAAAACGGCTAACCCACGCAAAAAAGAAAAGTATAAAATTCCTTTGCACGAAGAAACGCGCATTGCGATTATCGGCGACAAAGAAGCGCCCTTTACGCGCGTACAATTAGGGTACAAACACTTAACCAAAAAGGATAAAACTATTGCTGACTTTCGGCAGTCATTAGTGGAAAATATTTACAATCGGATGTTATCAACTCGCCTTGCTGAATTATCTAAACAAGCCGATCCGCCTTTTACTTTTGGTTACTCTGGCTATGGTTCGGATATGGGAAATTTAGATGCTTATAGTGGTTATGCTTTTGTTCCTGAAGGTGGTGCAGTTCGCGGTCTGGAAGCACTTTTAATTGAAAACAAACGCGTTTTAGAACACGGTTTTACCGCTACGGAATTAGAACGTCAAAAAGTCGAACTGTTGAAACGGATGGAGAGTGCCGTAAAAGAAAAAGATAAAACGGAGAGCCGTAATTTTGCTTCAGCTTACGTTTATAATTACTTGAATAATAGCCCAATAGCAAGTGTAGATCAACGTTTTGAATTATACCAAAAATTTCTTCCATCCATTACGATAGCAGAAGTCAACCAATTAGCAAAAAAGTGGATTACTGAAGAAAATCGAACGGTGATTATCAGCGGACCAGAACGCGAGGATGCGACATTACCTACCGAAGAAGCGGTTCGACAAGCATTTGCGAAAGCAGCGCAAACGCCTACGCCTGCCTACGAAGATAACGTATCGGATGCACCGCTTTTAGCTAAAAAATTATTAGCGGGTAAAATTGCAACGGAAGAGTCAGTTGATGGTTTAGAAGCAGTAGAAATTAATCTCGAAAATGGCATTAAAGTTATCCTTATGCCGACCGATTATAAGAACGATCAAATCCTTTTTGAAGCTTTCTCACCAGGCGGTCATTCGTTGTATGAAGATAGCGAATATCTAGCTGCTTCATCGGCAACCAGTATTATTAACGAAACTGGATTGGGTGAATTTTCCAATATTCAATTACAGAAAAAACTGACGGGTAAAAAGGTAGGCGTTTCGCCTTACATCGGTGAATTGTTTGAAGGGATTTCGGGCTACAGTTCACCTGATGATTTGGAAATCATGTTCAAATTAATCTACTTGCATTTTACCGCGCCACGTGAAGATAGCGAAGCATTTAAATCATACGTAAATAAGCAAAAGTCCATTTTTGAAAATTTATTATCAAATCCTCAATACTATTATTCGGATCGCTCTACTCGCGCAAAATACGGTGATAATATTCGTCGGGTTTGGCCGCAGGCAAATGAAATAGAGCAGATGGATGAGCAGCGTGTTTACGAAATTTACCGCGACCGATTTGCAGATGCGAGTGACTTTACCTTTTCTTTTGTAGGTAATTTTGAAATCGAAAAAATGCGTAATTTGATTGCAACTTACCTAGGTAATTTACCAACCACTGATCGCGAGGAAACGTGGCGAGATTTACAAATTACTTTAAAAGAAGGGCAAATTATCGATACATTTCAACGCGGCGCAGCTCAGAAGGCATTAGTAGAATTAACGTGGCATGACGATAATTATGAGTACAACCGTCGTAATAATGCTGTTTTTAACGTAATGAATAGCGTCTTGCGCATCAAAATGCGCGAATCTATGCGGGAGGACAAAGGCGGTGTTTATGGCGTTTCAGTAGGTGGTAACACCAGCCGTATTCCGCAAGCGCGTTATAGTATGCAGGTAAGTTTTAATTCAGAACCCGAGCGCGTAGATGAGTTGATCGCAACGGCACTCGCTGACATAAAAGATTTACAAGAGAACGGACCTTCGGTAAAGGATTTGCAAAAAGTTCGAGAAACAGCTATCCAAGGACGAACCAAAGCGATGGAAGATAACAGTTTTTGGCTTTCCAATATTACGCGTCAATATCGCGGAGGAACGCCTGATTTTACCTACTTGGATTTAGAAAAATATAAATTATTGGTTAATGAAATTACGGCAGAAGAAGTACAAGCGGCAGCTCAAAGCTACTACGGAACGGATAATTTTATCAAAGTAGTCATGAAGCCTGAGTCATTAACGAATGACAAGTAAATATTAATGTGAACTATTCCCGCCGCTAAGTAACGATGAAATAATAAGTCAGTCAAGTTGGACAGTGTATAATTTTTTTCAGTTTTTACCTGAAAGAAAGATAATTGTTGATACTTTGATTGATTTCAAGTGGAAAATGAAGGAAATTTGACCTGTCCAGATGGCGGAGTTATTTTTTCATCATTACTAAGTTTGAAATTTAGGCACAATCCACTATTTTTGCGCCGTTTTGACAAACCTGATGCACGCTGGATTGTTGATACAGATAATAGATTTTCAATAAAAGGTGAATATCGGGTCGGAGATAAACTTCGGTCGTCAGCCGTCCACCTTTAACCAACTAAAATAAACATGGCTAGACAACTTGCCCTTAGAGATGCCCTAAACGAAGCAATGACCGAAGAAATGCGCCGCGACGAATCCGTCTTTTTGATGGGAGAAGAGGTAGCACAGTACAACGGTGCTTATAAAGTGAGTAAAGGAATGTTGGACGAATTTGGTCCCAACCGAGTCATTGATACGCCGATTGCAGAATTAGGATTCACGGGAATTGGTGTAGGTGCGGCGATGAATGGTTTGCGTCCGATTATTGAATTTATGACTTGGAACTTTGCTATTCTAGCCTTTGATCAAATTGTAAATAATGCGGCAAAGACGCTAAGTCAATCTGCTGGTCAATTTAGCTGTCCGATTGTATTCCGCGGACCTTCAGGGGCAGCGGGACAGTTGGCACAGCAACACTCGCAAACTTTTGAGAGTTGGATGGCAAATACGCCGGGTTTGAAAGTAATTTCAGCTATTTACCCTGATGATGCGAAAGGCTTATTAAAAGCAGCGATTCGGGATAATGACCCTGTGTGTATGTTTGAATCGGAAATCCTTTATGGTTTCCAAGGCGAAGTACCAGAAGGAGACGATATTATCGTACCAATCGGTAAAGCTAAAGTACGCCGAGAAGGAACTGATGTAACGCTAGTGAGCTACAACAAAATGACTTTGGAAGCAGAAAAAGCAGCCGAAGAGTTAGCAAAAGAAGGCATTAGTGCAGAAGTAATTGATTTACGTACTATCCGCCCGATGGATTATGATACGATTATGAAATCGGTTAAAAAGACAAACCGTATCGTAGTAGTGGATGAAGGCTGGCCGTTTGGTTCTGTATCAGCGGAAGTGACTTACATGGTACAAAAACACGCTTTTGATTACTTGGATGCGCCCGTGATTCGCGTTAATTCGGCGGATACTAACTTGGGTTATGCACCTACTTTTGTAGAAGAATACTTACCGAATCCGACAAAAATTATCAAAGCGGTGAAAGAGGTGATGTACGTGCAGCGATAAGAGCAATAGTTGATTCAAGTCTTATTAAGAATCAATAAATTATATAAAAAGGTCATTCAGCAGTAATTGTTGAGTGACCTTTTTTGGTTTGAAAAGTATATGCTTTTAAGTAATATCCATAGTCCTATTTTCTACTCATTATGATATGGTTCGCCCCGCATAATCGTCATCGCCCGATAGACTTGTTCTACAATAAACAATCGAATCATCTGGTGCGAAAAAGTCATCGCCGAAAGTGTTATTTTTCCATTTGCGCGTTGATAAACCGCATCCGAAAAGCCAAAAGCGCCGCCAACTACAAAAACTAAACGTTTGTGCGATGATTGCATTTGACGTTCTAAAAATTGGCTAAATTTTACGGAAGTGAAAGCCTTACCGCGCTCGTCAAAGAGATAAAGTTGATCGGTAGGGGAGAGTTTCTTTAAAATGAGTTCGCCTTCCTTGCGCTTAAGTTCTTCGGCTCGCATTTTACGCGCGTTTTTCACATCGGGCAATACGGTGAGTGTAAACGGGACATAATGCTTGAGCCGTTTCTGATAAATTTCGATGCCTTCTTTAAGGTAGGGAAAAGAAGTTTTTCCGATAACAAGGAGTTCGATTTTCATGAAGGAGAAGATTGTGCAATGGTGAAATTGAATAATTGTGAACACGTATAGCACAATCTAACAATTTCGCCATTCCACCATTGATTTTTACGATTCCACTTTCTGCCGCCCCAATTCAATCGCCCGTTCAAAAGCAGCGAAATTACCTTCGATAATATCTTTGTGGACTAAATTATTGCGGAAAGAGGCGAGCGCAGCAACGGTCGTACCACCTTTAGAACTCACGCGGTCAATCCATTCCTGACAACTCAAATCTGATTTTTGATACAATTCTATCGCTCCACGGAAAGTCTGACTGACGAGCAATTCGGCTTCGCTTGCGCTAAAACCCATTTGTTGTGCCGATTTCATCATCGCATCCATAAAATACCACACATAAGCGGGACCACTTCCTGAAATTGCGGTTGTTGCATCAATCAAGCGTTCACTTTCTACGTAAACGGTTTTTCCAGTGGTATTAATTAAGTTTTGTACAGTGACCAATTCAATTCTAGTGACGTCATCGGAAGCAGTGAAAGCGGACATGCCCAAGCCAATTTGAGCAGGCAGATTTGGCATAACGCGTACTACTTTAGCTACACCTAAGCCTTCCGCAATTGTTTGAATCGTGACGCCCGCCATAATAGAAACTATCACTTGTTGTGGGTCAATATGCGGTTTTAAACTCGCAAATAATTTATCTGAATCCTGCGGCTTAACGGCGAGGATAATCAAATCGGCTTGTTTTGTACACTGTTCTGGCGTACCATAGACCGTACCGATGTTCTTTTTACTTAATTCCGCTGCTTTTTCAGTCGATTTCTCCAAGATCATCATACTTTCAGAAGTTGTGATGTGTGACCGCAAAAAGCCTTGTGCGTAGGTCAAGCCCATATTTCCGCCACCGATAACAAGTATTTTCATAAAAAAGAGGTTAGAAATTAGATGTTAGAAAAGGAAAGCTGAAAATAACTACTTTGTCATTATCTAAAATAGAAAGTCTTTTCAGTTTACAATTGAGCGCAAAAATGCGGAAAATATAGGAAAGAGGTGAGGCGGAAATGTGGTATTTTACGGTTCGATACAGTTAATAACATCAAGGCTTAATGTAGTAAGTGCAAAAACACATATTTTGATTGAAACAGATAGAAACATAGTCTCTGATTTAGTTTCTTGTAAAAAATTAACCCTTTATATGCCCTATGTTACTATGTGTTTCATAATCAATGTTTTGGATATGTTCTTCTTTGGAAAACTTGTTTTCTCTACAGGTTTCTTCAAGTATGTTGTGCATTAAACATGCCTTGATATTACTAATTACAACAACTCCAACGCCCGTTTAACTTCCTGCACAGGTAATTTACAAACCTTATTCTGACAAACATAAATCATGGTTTCGCCTTCCTGCAATTTCCCTTTGAGCAATTCTAAATTACCCTCGTCTTTGCCACCCAATAAGAGCGCATGCGGTAAGTAAGATTTTAGTAAATCATCACGTTTTTCAGCCGCATCGTCACCTACAATCGCGATTTCGTAGGGTGGTTGGAGCAATTTTAGATATAACCGCAGCCAATTAGCGTAAAAATTAGGTTGCCGCGATGCTACAATTTGTGGTTGTACATTTTGTAGTAACCGTTTACTTTTTTCGATGTAATCGTCTTGATAAGTTAACGTCCCTAAATCAAAAAGCACGTGGGCAAAAACGGAGTTAGAACCCGAAATAACATTATCTGCGAGTTCTGATTTGCGGGCAATGAGCGCAGCATCTAAATCGGAAGTATAGAAAAAGATGCCTGTATTTTCATTATAAAAATGCTTTAGAGCGTAATCTATTAATTGACTGGCAACATCTAACCAACTTTTATCAAAGGTGATTTGATAAAGTGAAATAAAAGCATCAGCAGTCAGCGCGTAATCATCCGCAAAGGCATTAATGACCGATTTACCATCTTTATAATTACGATTCAAACGCCCGTCGGGTTGCAGCATATTTTTTATAATAAAATTGCCATTTTTAATCGCCGCAGTGCGATATTTTTCATCACCTAATGCCGCAAAAGCATCCGCATATCCTTTGAGCATCAGCGCATTCCAACTCGTCAAAACTTTATCATCTAAACCTGGTCGTACCCGTTTTGCACGCACTTGCATGAGCTTATTTTTAGCAGAAGCTAACAAAGGCAGGGTAGGGGTTTCTGTGGTTTTAATGTGTAAGATATTTTTACCATGTTCCCAATTTCCGCGCGCTTCGATTTGATAATGCTGATTAAAAATAGCGGCTTCCTCACTAGTTAACAAACTATCAATTTCGCTTTGCGTCCACACGTAAAATTTTCCTTCTTCGCCTTCGCTGTCCGCATCTAAAGATGAGTAAAATCCGCCCGTCGGATCGGTCAATTCCCGCTCAATAAATTTCAGGGTTTCTACAATTCTATTTTTGTATAACTCGCTCTGTGTCAGTTGATAAGCATGCGCATACAAGCTGACTAATTGCCCATTATCATACAACATTTTTTCAAAATGCGGCACCAGCCATTTTTCGTCCGTAGAATAACGCGCAAAGCCGCCGCCAAGATGGTCATAAATGCCACCTTTTGCCATTTCATCTAGTGTAGTTGTTACGGCGTCTAATGCGTTTTTGTCTTTAGTTTGATGGTGATAGGAGAGGAGGAACTCCCAATTATTAGGTAACGGAAATTTAGGCGCACCTTGTTTACCACCGCGCTTGGTGTCGGTGTTTTTCAAGAAATTTTCCACCAAAATATTCAATTCCTCAGTTGAAATTTCTGACGGATTTTCGGTTGGAATAATCTGTGTTTGTTCCTGAATTCCATTCGTTAAATTCGAGGCATATTCCTGCAATTTTTCATTTTCATCCGTATAGGATTTTGCAAAATAATTGAGCACTTTGAGCCAATTATCTTTGGGAAAATACGTACCCGCCCAAATTGGTTTTCCATCAGGTAAAGCTATCGCATTTAATGGCCAGCCACAGCCGCCTTCACTTACCATTTGACAAGCCGTCATATATACATCATCCACGTCGGGACGTTCCTCGCGATCTACTTTTATAGGAATAAAATAATCGTTCATGATGCGTGCTACGGTCGTGTCCTCAAAACTTTCGTGTTCCATTACGTGACACCAGTGACAAGCAGCATAGCCGATACTAATGATTAGCGGCTTATTTTCTGCTTTGGCTTTCGCTAGGGTAGTTTCATTCCAAGGATGCCAATTAACTGGATTATGCGCATGCTGTAGCAAATACGGGCTGCTTTCATTAATCAGTTCATTGGTGTATTGATGATCAGAATATTGCTGGGTATCACTGGTCGTTTTACAATTGAAACCCAGAAAAATCAATAAAAAACCTAGTAAACAGATAAGACGCATTTTGTGCTTTTTTGTTAGCTAGTGCGCGAAAGGAGCAACACTACTTAACATAATGTTAATTATAAAATAAAGCCATTTTTGAAAGAATACCCTAAAAACGGCTAATCTCGCCGTCCATCCATGCGGTACGTTGTTCCAGATAAGATTTTAGGCTCGCTGTGGCGGCATTATAGTCGTAATCAAACCAGCGCAGATTATTTCTTTCAATCGATCCGTTGTCCAGTAATTCCTTCGCTGCGCTATCCACCATACGCTCTAATTCACTGGTCGCTAAAACTCCAGCGCGTAGATTTGTCCAGCGTTCTTTAAGCGCAGTTTTAAACTGAGGATCTTCTAATAAACGTGGCCACCAGAATGGCATCATCCACGGGTCGCGCTCTACAAAATTATTGTAGTTGATGACCCAGTCATTGGCTGGCACACGGTCACCAGAATCATAGCCAATATTCAAATCCCAAATTGGTCCCATGTTCAATTTGTCGCCACGATCTTTGTACATATACGTACTCAAACGATAGCCATCCACGTTGCGACAAACTTCATTAATAATAAAGAAATCTACAAAACTTGTTACGTCAATAAAGTCTGGATAAGTTCGATTTTCGGTAGAAAAATCATCGCTTAGTAACGCCGTTTCAAAAGCATGAATATAGTCCTGAATGTACGTTTTCTGTTCGTTGGTGATGTCTTCTTTATCAGGATATTCGTACTGGAAATACGTTTCCAAATACTGATTATCGTGATACGGCGGGTCGTAAGCATTAAAAGAAATCACTTCGCCATTGATATCATAGCGCGAACGAAAGCTGTTTTGTGCGGTATAACGAGCGTCATCTTCCCAATTGTTTTGGAAATAACTCAGGGGTTGCCCTTCGCCAAACTCCCCTCCTGTCTTGTCTATTTTCAAAATATAACCGCCCGTAATGCTTTCTGCGTCCGTGTCTTCTGCTTGCAATTTGGCGATTGGAATGCGATTTTTATTGCGTTTTAGCTTCTCCATAAAAACGTAAACGCCTTCATAACTGCCGTTAATTTCTACTTCTACAAACTTACAACGACTCGCATAGCGACCCATTTTGCGAAATAAATTATAACCAAAATAATGATACATCAAAGTGCGATCGTTAATAAAATCGTCACCAGCAATTTGTCCCGTTAAAATCCAATCTTCTTCCTCTGGAAAATCAAAAAAGGAAACGTTTACATCATTGCCCGCTTCATCCCAAGTCTCTATTCCGTATGATTTTTTGTTTGAAACCCTAAAGGAAGTTGAACCACGAAATTCAATCCCAATCGTTTGCCGCTGTACTTCCTCTTTCCCTACATAGATAGTCATTTCGGCAGGAATCTTCGGCTCATTTTGAATCTGTTCTCCGTCGGTATTTATCACCAAATAAGGAATAGTGCTATTACCTACATCAATTGCAAATCCATCTTCTGTCGGTTCGATTTCAGGATTGTCAATCGGCGTTCCAGTCATATCCTCATTACAAGAATATTGCAAAAGTGTACAACACAACAATAGAAAAAATCCAATAGTTTTTATCTTTTTCATGGCTTACTTTCAAATTTTAGATTTAACGATAAGAAAACGCAGTAGCGACCAAAAAATAGAGCATACCCCTACCCTTTTGAACTAAAACGCAATTAAACACTATAAATTTGAGGAAGAGAAACAAAGGAAATGAATCTTTTACAGAAGTTCAAATTAAATGCTACGTTCACACAATTTTGTACAGAAAGTTAAGTTTTTACAAAAATTACAATTTACTATACTTATTCATACGTTATATCGCGGTAAAAACTCTTCACCAGCAACAACACTCATGAAAAACAACCTATTTTATTTACTATTTTTCTTTGCTACTACTTCTCTATTTGCACAAATGGAAGAAGCATCTTTATACATCACTCACGATGACGAACACATGCATAGCGGGCATAGTTGTGGGTTGGATAGTGAAGAAGTGCTTTTGATTAAGGGTGTTGGACACTCTTTTGCCAGTAATCAAGAAGCTATTCAGGTCGTCAATGACATTATGAACGCTGTAGGTTTAAAATCTAATTTTAAAGTAGATGGCGCAAAAGTACAGAACGCAGCAGCGGTGATTATGAAAGAAGATCGCTATATTTTATATAATCCACAATGGATTTCTTCCGTAAGTAAAAATGCTAAAACCTACTGGGCTGGAATTAGTATCATCGCCCATGAAATTGGACATCATTTAAATGGACATACATTGCTCAGATCGGGTAGTCGTCCTAAAACCGAACTGGAAGCCGATGAATTTTCGGGCTTCGTACTTCGTAGAATGGGGGCTTCTTTATTGGAAGCACAAGCAGCGATGAAGTTACTTGCCAATCCTTTCGGTTCTACGACGCATCCTCCACAAAGTCAACGGCTGATTGCGATAGAAAAAGGTTGGCAGAGTGCCAATGCAATGGCAGGTGGCTCGACTAAAATG
>JBGCES010000876.1:0-5584 GCA_045106545.1 Saprospiraceae bacterium | reverse complement strand
GGGTATCGGTTGGAGGAAGTGAAATAATAAGTGAAATTCAACGTGTTCTTCCCCCTTTGAAGGGGGGCAGGGGGGATGTTGTACACGTGAAAGCAGTTCGCACTTCTACTATGACATCCCCCTAGCCCCCTTCAAAGGGGGAAGTAAATCCTACGTAATACTAATTTTTTGTTGGTAAATTATCATTATTAATCTTTGCAAAGATATTGGTAATCTTTTTGTTAAAAACAAGGTTTAAGAACACTAAAACCCATGAAAATATCTCGGCTGACTCACCACCGCTTTCTTTTTCTTCATTTGCAATTTTTTCAAATTCACATAAGAAAAGACCAGCCCAACTCGAATCATCCGGGAATTAGCACTATTGCCACCAAAGACGCGCATCCCAACATCAAACGTGCTACTTAGAAAAGGTAAAATTTGATAACCGACACCCAACGCGCCGCCCATTAAATTGACCGCATTATTATTTTCAATTTCATCACGAATCGTTTCGCCGCCGATTTGAAAACCGAGATTGGCACTGACCCAAAACTTATTCGTTACGTTATGTGACACGTGACCTTCCAACGCAAAACGTGGTTTCTGGTCGATAGCATTCGCTTTGAAAAAATCAATCGGGGAATTATTCCGCGTGTAAAATCGGACACTGGGAATGAATTCTAGCCAAGTGGTATTCCGTCTGTGAGCGCGATTTTTAGTCAGCGGAATCGCAATGGGCATGCCGTATTCTATCGTAAAACGATTGCTACCTAGATTGACAAACGCTTCTTGCTGATACGTACCCGAAAACCACAAACGCACATAATGGAAGAGCGAAAAAGTAGCTTTATGCTGTTTAAATTCCGCAACATTTAAGGCAGGCGCTCCGATTAATCCCATTTTGAAACTGATCATCCCATCAGACAGACCTTCATTGGACAAATTATCGGGAATACCTGGGACTCGACTAGTCAACGCCAAATTTGCGGAACTTGGATTGAGCATAAACGCTAGTTGCGATTGCTGATTTTTGACACCAAAAGTATGAAAGACCGCGATAGGAAATAAATCAATATTAAACTCGGCGTTTTGCACTAACGCTTGATTGGAAGGCGCGATATTTTGCTGTAAATTCAGATACTTTACGCCCACGCCCCAAACGCCCGTGGGCGTTAGTAAGCTGCTATGTGGACCTTGACCTTGAGCAAAGATTGAATGATTAGATAGAATAAAGCAAAAAAATAGAATAGAAATTTGTAGGATTCGTTTTCTCATAATGATATAAGTTTTAGGTTAAACAAAGGGAATTGTTAAGCCTTTTTTCGAAGACTTATTTTTTATCAGTATATATTGAAGGTAGGAAAAATTTAAAATGTAAAAAGCAAAATATAAAATGTAAAAGTGAGCATGATATGCACTTTTAATATGCACTTTTATGAGTTATTAATTAATTCTATATCGGGCAATCGATTTAAAATGACGTGTTAAATAGAAAGTTGCTCTAAGTTAAATAATTTTGATTCTTTGACAAATTTTGCAAAGTATAAAGTGCTTTCGTACGATGTCTTCAAGACATCGCACGTATTAACGTTACAGCGGTAAACTAAATCATTTATCGCTCATATTCTCTTCCCGCACCACATAAAGCGGTCGCTCCTTCACCTGCGTATTAATCCGACTAATGTACTCTCCAATAATTCCAATCGAAATCAATTGCACGCCGCCTAGAAAGAGCACACTCACAATAATGGAAGTCCAACCCGGTTCAAAATTTTGCACGATCAGTCGCATATAGAGTGCATAGAGTAAGGTCAAAAAAGCGACACCCGAAACGATGAACCCCATGATGGTCGCTAGTTTCAACGGAAAATCGGAGAAAGCAGTGATGCCATCCATAGCAAAATGGAGCATTTTACGATAAGTGTAACCCGTTTCCCCTGCGTTGCGCTCGTCGCGGTCGTATTCGACGTAAGTTTGGTTGAAACCAATCCACGCAATTTGTCCGCGTAGAAAGCGGTGGTATTCGGGCATTTGTTTTAAAACGTTCACTACTTTGCGATCCACGATGCGGTAATCGCCCGTATCCACTGGAATATCAATATGAGTGATAATTTTTAAAAAGCGATAGAAGGTTTTTGCGGTAAATTTTTTGAGCCAACTTTCCCCTTCTCGACTACGGCGTTTGGCATAAACGACTTCATAGCCTTCTTGCATTTTTGCATATAAATCGACAATCAGCTCGGGCGGATCCTGCAAATCAGCATCAATCAGCACGACTTTATCGCCTGTACTGTGCTCCAAACCAGCGGTTGCGGCAATTTGGTGACCAAAATTACGACTTAGATCCAAATACTTGATCTGCGGATCATTCTTAGCGATTTGCCGTACTATTTGGATAGTTGCGTCGTGGCTACCATCGTTTACAAAAACGTATTCATAAGTAAGTCCTAACTTTTCCATCACGCCGTTGAGTCGCTCGTAGAGCAACAGTAGATTGTCTGCCTCATTATAAAGTGGAACGACAATGGAAATTTGAGTCATAAAAAAAGTAGTTAGAAAATGGTTAGAGGTGGTTAGAAAATTGTTCGAGATAGTTTGGGGGCAAGTACATTGCTTGTTAAAGCAATGAATAAAATGCAAACAATTTTTACACTACGCTCTAAAGATTTCATTTGCAATGAAGTTTTCTATATTTGTTGACAAAAGTAACTCGGCGGAAGGAGGTTTGCAAGTTTGTCGTTGAGTTGCTTACTGGGTAATTTCAAATTACACTGTAAATCGAATAGCTTTCAGGATGAAATAAATTGTTTTTGGTCATTAAATTGCTATTTCATTATCGTAAAATTTACGGGATAACTGTAAGTCAACCCATAAAGACGAGTAACGCCTTTTTAACGATAAAAGTGCGACTAAAAACTACGAACTAAAAACTTCCAACTCCCCAAAGGGTACATTTAAATAAAAAATCACACCTAATATATGAAGTGTCCAATTAGTTATAATCGGAATGAAATCCGAGCAGCAGCCGAAAGCGGCGGGGCAGTTTTGGATAAAATGATCAATACGGTTTTGCGCGAATTGTGCCAGTGCGGGGCTTTTGTGAATACCGTCAAAAGTTTTGTGCGGACGCGTGGAGGCAATACGGAAGATGCGGAGGATTTGATTCAGGAAGGTTTATCGCAATTAGCCATTAGCATCATGGAACGAAAGTATCAAGGGCAGAGTTCGATTGAAAATTATGCCTTTGGAATTTGTAAATTTAAGTGGATGAATATTCAGCAGAAACGTGGAATTGATACCACTGAAATGACCGAGCAGCAAAACGAAGTCAAATCTGATTTGAGTCTGGAAGCGGAAGTCATTAGTACCGAAACCAAAGGCATCCTTTGGCAGATTGTGCAAAAAATGACTGGACGTTGTCCTGATTTCCTCAAACTGTGGGCACTTGGCTACTCCCATCGCGAAATCGGCGAAAAGTTAGACGTAACCGAAAAGAGAGCGCGTAAAAACACCTCTTCTTGTCGGCAGCGACTCAGAACTTTTTTAGCGGAACATCCGCGTTTGAGTGAGCAAATTCAGCACGTTAAATTTTTTAAATAAGGGTAAAAGTTGTGCAACCGTTGGGTAAAAGTAGTTCAAAGTTGCTCCCTTCATTCAAAATGATAATTACGACTTTTACACTACTTTTTAACCTACATACACTATTTTTATTAGACCACTTTTACACCACGTTTTGTTATGGAAAATAATTACAACACAGAAAAAATTGAGGCGTACGTCGCCAATCGGCTAAACGAGGCGGATCGAGCCACCTTCGAAGATGAAATGGTACGCGATAGCGGACTAGAACTTGAAGTACAAAACCATGCGTTGGAACGCGAGGCAATTAAGCTGATGCTGCAAGACGAGTACAAAAATAAAATCAAAGGTTGGTTAGCTAGCGCAAGCGATGAAACGACGGTTACGGAAACGGCTACGGAAGTAGAAGAAATCGAAACGACTACGCCCACACCGCCTCCAACCGAAGATATTCCTCCAACAGATGTACCTGTCATTAAGTTAGAGCCACACGGCGAACGCACGAATGAAGAAACCACTTCTTCCACACCCCAGCGCGAAGCGAAAGTGGTAAAAATGGGCGGTTTGCGACGCGTGTTGTCACTGGCAGCGAGCGTTTTGCTACTGGTTTTTGCAGGCTCGTATTTTTACGCAAGTAATCAATTTGCCAGTGAATCGATCATTGGTGAAGGTTATTTAACTGCCGAATCAGCAGGCGATCGCAGTGGCGAAGTGACGACTTCACGCGAGTTTTCTAATGGACTGCAAGCTTATTTTGCGGGCGAATTTGATTTAGCGCAAGCGCAACTAGAAGGCATTGCTGCGGGAAGTGCGGATTACGCTGCGGCGCAATATTATTTAGGTCATATCGCTTTGCAAGAAAAAAATTATCAATCTGCTAACCAAATCTTCGGTTCGCTGTTAGGTAGCCAGAATTTACCCAATTTTATCAACCGCGATAAGTTGCGTTACAATCGCTTGCTGGCGATGGTGGGCTATGGAAATACGGGCGACGAATTTGAAAGCGAAGTCACTGCTTTAGCAAAAAACGGCAGTGCGCCTTTTAATACGAAAGCCGCTGAATTGCAAGCGAAAACGCAGAGTTTCTGGTATGGGTTGATCAATTAATGGAGTTGGTAGTTTAAAGTTGGTAGTTGGTAGTCTTGCACGTTGAAACGGGGACTACCAACTAAAAACTACCAACTAAAAACTTGCATACATGACCTTACGCTTAATCCTTGGCGATCAACTCAATCACCAGCATTCTTGGTACGAAACGACCGATGAAAACGTTATTTATTGCTTTTTTGAAATGCGCCAAGAGACCGATTATGTAGCGCATCATATTCAGAAAGTGGTCGCTTTCTTTGCGGCAATGCGCGGCTTTGCGGAGCACTTAGAAAACGCAGGTCAGCACGTTATTTATTTTCGATTGGATGACGCACGAAATACCCAATCACTTACCGAAAATCTGCAACAACTCATCGCAGAACACGACATCAATAAGTTTGAATATCAGTTACCCGACGAGTACCGATTAGACGTGCAATTGAGGGAGTTTTGTGATCAACTAGCTATTGAAACGGAAGCAGTGGACTCGGAACACTTTATGACGACGCGGCATGAATTAGAGGCGTTTTTTAAAGGAAAAAAGACGTATTTGATGGAATCGTTTTATCGCGATATGCGGAAGCGATTTGATATTATGATGGATGGCAAAGATCCTGTGACAGGACAGTGGAATTATGATAAAAACAATCGTAAAAAAATGCCTAAAAAGCATGTGCCACCGCAGCCGTTAGTCTTTGAAAGAGATGTAACGAAAATTGTAGAATTGATTGAAAATCAGGGAGTTAAAACGATTGGTCGCGTTGATGCGAAAAATTTTGTGTGGCCCGTGACGCGCGTAGAAGGATTAGAAATTTTAGAATTTTTCTGTACAACTTGTTTAGTACATTTTGGTGATTTTCAAGATGCGATGACGCCCGAATATTGGTCAAATTATCATTCGCGGATTTCCTTTGCGATGAATGCGAAATTGATT
>JBGCES010000875.1:0-7996 GCA_045106545.1 Saprospiraceae bacterium | reverse complement strand
AATTGCGAAACACCATTTCACAATTTCACCATTTTACAATTAAATAATGCTTTCCTTCTTACGCAATTTCGTTCACTTCGTCCGCTTGCATACCGTCATCGGTACGACTTTGAGCATTTTAGCCCTATACTGGATCGCGCTATCTTACGCGAACGGAGCGGATTTACACTTAGATTTATTGGCTTGGACGCTACTTGGTTGCTTAGGCGCAAATGTGTTTATCGTCGGTTTGAATCAAATTACGGACGTAGCAATTGATAAAATCAATAAACCTTATTTGCCGCTGGCTTCGGGTGCATTTTCGATGCAGACGGGTTACTTGCTGGTCGGAATTGGCATTGCGATTTCGTTGGCAATTGCGATTTGGTTGGGAGGTTATTTATTGTGGACGGTAGTGTTGAGTTTGATCTTGGGCATTGCTTATTCCTTACCGCCGATCCGTTTGAAACGCTTTACTTTCTGGGCAGCGTTTTGCATTATTGCAGTACGCGGTCTGATTGTCAATTTGTTATTATTTCTGCATTTTCATGCAAATATCAATGGTGAACATCAGATTACACCGCTGGTCTGGTTATTGACTGCTACCATTTTTGTTTACAGCTTAATCATCGCGTGGTTCAAAGATATGCCAGATACGGAAGGCGATGATGTCTATCAAATTAAGACTTTATCATTACGAATTGGACGGCAGCGCGTTTTTAATATTGGAAATATTGTTTTGAGTTTACTATTTTTAAGCTTAGCAATTATTCCTTTTGTGTCGCCCATCGTTGGTTTCTTTTTTTCGTTTGTCCATTTGTTTTTTCTATTGACATTATGGTGGCGCATTCGCCGGGTGGATTTACAACTACCCGCTTCCATCTTTAAATACTATCAGTTTGTGTGGATTTTATTTTTCTTAGAATACGCTATTTTTAGTATCAGCGTAACGGGTTAAAATAATCTAGCGAGTTAAAATTTTACATTTCATTATATTACGTATATCTTTGCGCCGCTTTTGGCACATACGTTAGTTTTTTAGCGTTAGCTAATGGAAAGCAGTTTAGATTATTTCATTAAAATTAAAAATCAATCATCATGGGTAAAGGAGATAAAAGATCACGACGTGGTAAAATTTGGAGAGGTTCTTACGGTAAAGCACGTCCAAAGCAAAAAAACATTGAAAAAGACATTTTTGAAGCTGCTGCTGCTGTTGCACCTGAAGCAGTCGCTGAGGCTACAAAAAGTGAGGAGTAACTGACAATATTTTGTTGGAACTTGAAAGAATAGTGAAGACTCCACTTTATCAATTCGCTACTAAAAAACGTGTAAATGTCCACTGTGACGCTACACGTTTTTTTTATTGGTTCTTTTACAAAGGTCTTACTCCGATTTGATAAACCAAAATACTGCTCTGACGTTTGATAAGTACAATGACAGAATTATAACGAACTGACTATCAGTGTATATTCATTCATTTTATCATTCACTAATTCAGTCATTACACTTAATGTAATACCAATAAAGCATTCTAATTTAATTTATCACAATGGCAACATTTCTTCTCTACGCAGGCATCACGGTAGCAACTTATCTCGGAATGGAATTCATGGCGTGGTTTACGCACAAGTACGTTATGCATGGCTTTCTGTGGAAATGGCACGAAGATCATCATCGCCCCGATATGAAAGATGGCTTTTTTGAAAAAAATGACCGCTTTTTTCTAGTATATGCCGTTCCAAGCGCGACTTGCTTTATCATCGGCACTTCTAATGGCTCTGCGTACTTTTGGTTGACCTTTGTCGGATTAGGCATTTTGTTCTACGGCATTACCTATTTTTTGATCCATGATGTGTATATCCACCGCCGGTTCAAGTGGTTCAAACAATTGGATGGTTGGTATTCGCGTGGCATTTTACGGGCACACGGCGCACACCATGCAGTACAGGATAAAGAGGGTTGTGAATCGTTTGGTTTATTGGTAATCGACAACAAATTCTTCAAGAAGCGGAGTGAGTGGAAGAAGTAATGGTAGCAAAGGTTTTGGATAATGTAAAATTTAAAATGTAAAACACAAAATGTAAAAGTGAGAGTGACATTCACCCCGAATCGAGTTCCCCGAAATAAATTCAGGGCGGGCAGGGACAGGCTTTTCAGCACAAAAACTTCACAAAGCCTGCTCCGAAGCATTTCGGAGTTAATTTTTGAACGTTTCTTAGCCTTTTATGTCCAAGTCCTTTAGGACTTAGTAGACATCATTAAGCACTAAAGGGGGGGGACAGGAAAGCCTGAAGGCTTAACTACCAGTTAGCGCAAAATCGCATTCCCTACTGCGCATTCTAAGCAACGTTTACGACTACAATATTCGTTTTTCAATTGCAAGAGCGATTGCGTTTGATAAGCCGAATCAACTTCCATTCCTAGACCTTGCCAACGGTCAATAATACTATTCTTCTCGGGTGGCAATTGCTCCAATAATTCTAGTGCTTTATCCTTATAATCTTCTCCACCACGCAGTTTTCCGTAAAGGAACATAAATGGCGCTATCGTATTGATTATCAATAAATTAATCGTCGTTTTACCGAGTGTTTTATTGCGAATTTTGGTAAGTTGATCAAAGCGGTAATGCTCCTTCCAATAGTGATGCAAATCTACTTTAAACAGCTCATAAATTTCCTTTAAGTCCTTAACTTCCAGTACTTTACTAAACAGACTTTGGGAGCGGTAAATCAAGTAAGCAAACTGTGCTATCCGAATCGTTGGAAAATTGGCAGGACGCATTCGCATGAACTTCCAAATCTCCTTTTTGAGCGGTATGAGATCGTATTTTTTACGTAGAAATCCGTACTCCTTCTTCAGCCGTTTCGCATAATCATCTGCTACATCTTCCGTCAACATTCCTGCCTGTCCAAATAACAAAGCCTCAATCTGAAAAAGAAAATTTTTATGCTTTGCCAGCACTTTTAGCGGCGTACGCTGTGCGAGCAATTCAAAAGGTAAGGCATTTACTTTTAGACCAAAATTACGCGCTAATACCTGATAAAAAGCGACTTCCCAGTTATTATCGTGATCCGCTAAAATTTGTCCAATTATAGTGGTTTTATTTTCTAGTCGCTCTACAAGTAATCGATCCAACCACATATTTTTAGTCATTTCATTGACCGTATGAAAATGATGTTGACAAGGAATCCAGTGTTCGTTATGTAGCAATTTTTGGTAAGTACTCGTCAGGCGTAGTGGAATGTGCTCTTTCAATTCCAAACAGGGAATACGCTCGCCCGTTTTACGAAAGATCGGTTGATCCTCGTCTAATACAACGTGGAGAATGACATTATCATATGCCCGATCTTCCTGATGACGATGGGATAACCAATCAGAAGCGTAAAGATGCATTTCGACGTTACCCGCCCATAAAGTCTCTCCAATACGGATACGCGCATTAGAGAAATCGGGACCAGCGTGCGTATTGAGCATTCCAGTTTGCTGAATCTGCACAGATTCACCCGTGGTCGTTATTAAATTTTGCTGATCAAAGCGGCGGAGTCGCCAGAGATAGTGAAGTAAGTCTTCGCGCATGGTAGAGGTATTGAAATTATATTAATTTCAGTACAGCAGTCAGCGAAGAGTAGTAGGTTATAAGATTCAAAATTAACCTCTTCTGTTATGGAAATAATAACTGAGAGCTAATTTATTTAGCCCGTAAGATAATTGTTTTTACGCAAATGACAAACGAATCATAAACATTTTATTTTTAGACAAAAAAAAGACCTCCGCGAGAACGGAAGTCTTTATGTTGTTCATGAGATTACAATTTGTTAATAGTACTTGTGATGTTTTATTTTAAATAATAAAATAGTAAAAATCGTGGATTATAATTATCAATAGTAAGTCATTTTCTTTCTGTGTTTGATAGTACAAATATAGACCTAAATAGACAGGGGGCTAAGTACAAAATATGATTCTGCTGAACTCAATTTATATTTTTTAAATTACACAATAAATTGACTATCAATATTTTAAATTAATAAATAAAAAGAATAACTGTATTTTATCAAGTCATTTTGCTAATTAGCTAGAGGATTTTTAAGAAAAAAATTGTCATTCATTTAGTCATTTTAATATGGTTCTTTGATAAATCTAATGAAAGCGTCAACCAAAAACGTTCTCAGGGTTACCTGGCGGTTGCTATCTCAAAAATTTAACGTCTGACACAGTTTGTCCCTGCCTACTCCGAAGTATTTAAAAGAACTAGATTCGAGAGAATTTGTAAAAGGATATTTAGTAACGAAAGAAGGGTATCGCTAATTTAGCGACACCCTTCTTTATTCTTTCATTGGGATAAAATTCCTTAACAGTAAGTCTTACAATAAAAATGATCTAAAATTCAAAAAATAAAAAATGTAATGGATTATGATTTGTTGATAGTAAGGTCGTAAAAAATTGCAACCATATATTCTAAATTGCCGTAAAGAAATGGTCGCTTAAAAATTAATGTGGATTATAAAAAATTGTTAATAGTAGGTCTCTATTTTTTCTTTGTTGATACAAATATGGGGCAGAAAATGTGGAAAACTTAGTACATTTTTAAAAACCACTGACTTATTTATTTCAATAATATAATTCATAAATTACTGATAATCATAAATTTATAACATAAATTTGCTTTTTTTCTGTAATTCACCTATCTTGTTTCAAAAAAGAAAATGCAGCAAAGTCGTCTAGTAAAGTACATTTTAGGGATGTCATCTCGCGAACAAGACCTGTTTCAGCAGTTCATTCATAGCCCTTATTTTAATCAACACGAGAAGACGACTCACTTATTGGATTATATTTTAAAGGCAAAATCCAAGAACCTGACGAAGGAACAAGTATATAAAAAGCTTTTTCCACGGAAGCCGTATGATGAGCAGATATTGTATAATACTATGTCTTATCTGATGAAGCTATATCACCGTTTTTTAGCCTTTCAGTATTTTGAAAAACAGCCTTTCCGTGAGCAACTTTATACCATAGAAGCTGCTTATCAAAATCGGCAATTTGATTTATTTAAAAACAGAGCGAATCAGTTAGAAAAATCACTCGATAAATATCATATCAAGGATAGTCAAACTTATTTTGTCCGCTATCGCCTCAACTATCTGCAAGGGATGTATAAAACGGAAAACCACAACCGTGCAAATACGACCCACTTTCAAGTAATGCTCGACAACTTTGATAAATATTATCTAGCAGAGAAGTTGCACCACAGCTGTAATTTGACGGGTCAGATGTTGGTGATGAATACAGAATATAATTTGTATTTTTTAGAGGATTTAATGACCTATTTGCAAAAGAACTGGACAGCTTATCAAAAAGAACCTGCAATTGCTGGTTTCTATACCATTCTAAAAATGCTACGGGATACCGAGAGCGACGAGCATTATCTGAAATTAAAATCGATGTTAACCGAGACCATTGGTCAATTATCCCCTGAGGCAGCCAATGAGTTATACACCTTCGCTTTCAATTATTGTATCCGCCAGATTGGTGCAGGTGAAAATCAGTATCAAAGTGAATTATTTCAATTGTACCAGCAAGGACTTTCGACGGGCGCACTATTGATTAATGATGTATTGACAGAATGGGATTATAAAAATATCACGACCCTGGGAAGTGCGCTCAAAGAGTTTGTGTGGACGGAACAGTTCTTAGAACAATACAAGGATAAACTTCCAGAAAAACAACGCGAAAACGCCTACAATTACAATCTCGCTCGTTTTTATTTCAGTCAGCAATTGTATAATGAAACGCTCTCGCTGCTCTTACATGTCCAATTTACGGAGCCACAGTACCACCTCGGCGCGACGGATTTATTGGTGCGCTCTTATTTTGCTTTGAAAAATTATGAAGCCCTACTTTCTCTATTGGAGACTTTTCGGATCTACGTCATTCGTAACAAAAAAATTACTACCATTGACAAGAAAGGTTATACCAACTACTGCCGCTTTACCAAACGCGTAGTACTCCTCATCAGTAGCCGCATTACCTATACGCGTAAGACGTATCAAGAGAAAATTAAGACCTTAAAAGAGAAGATCGGACAGACGAGTAATATTAAGTATAAGCAGTGGTTGGTGAGGATTTGTGAGCAGGAGACGGGAGTAGTGAAGGTATGAGTTGGTAGTTTTTAGCTGGTAGCTGGTAGTTGCCCTTTTGACGTACACAAAATACGACAACAGTATTTGTATTGTTTTTATTTAAAAATAAGATATTCTTTTTTGTAAATTTGAATTTATAGCTTTGATAATCAACTAGTTATTTCATTATCAAAGTTATCGCTATGGGAAATTTTCGTGATTTGATTGCCTATCAAAAGGCATTTAAATTAGCAATGGACATCTTTCATATTTCTAAAACCTTTCCAGCTGAGGAAAAATTTAGCTTAACTGATCAAATTCGACGTGCCTCACGCAGTGTTTGTAGCTGTATTGGAGAAAGCTATGGCAAACGCCGTTATCCAAAACATTTCATTAGTAAACTAAGTGACGGAGATAGTGAAAATACCGAAACATCCGTTTGGGCAGACTTTGCAATGTCCTGTAAGTATATTACAAAAGAAAAATATGAATACTGGCGAAGTGAAACAGAGGAAATCAGCAACCTATTGAATTATATGATGAAATATCCAGAGAAGTATAGGAAGTAGTTGGAAGTTGGACAAATGAAAAAAGTCTTGTTTCCAAACAAATGAAAACAAGACTTTTATGAAGTTTTTTGTCGTTCGTCCATGTCAACAGTGCAACTACCAACTACAAACTCAAGACTACAAACTCCAAAAGTGGAGGTGGCGAGAGTCGAACTCGCGTCCAGAGAAAGCCTCCGAGAGCTTTCTACATGCTTAGTGAATGATTCAGATTTTCGAAGTTAACGGTAAGTTCATTCACGAACTCAGGTGCTAACCCTTAGCTGCTTTAGCTTCGTTTCCCAAGCACAGCGGGATGGGAAACTAGCCTAAAGGTTGGTTGATATGCGGTACAATGTGTATTAGGCGTCAAAAGTACGGCACAAAGGCATCTATAAGATCTAATCTTATGCTGCCATAGCAAACTGACGTTCGCCAAGTAAAATTGTTGACAGCCATTTGTTAACGGAGATAAGTTGTCATACTCCGGCATGCTTACTAACGGATAATCAATCCTGTCGATTCCGGTACACCCCCGGAAGAGTTGGTAGTTTGAAGTTTTTAGTTGGTAGTTGCGCTACTAACGTGTTCATGAAGTTCATGTTAAAAGGGCAACTACCAACTACTAGCTAAAAACTATCAACTATAAATAGCTCTGCTTTTAGAGCATTATTTACAACGCAGCGAATCTACGAATAGTTCACTAACTATCATAACTACTTCCAAACAACCTCCAAACTACTTCCAAATAAATTTTTAAACACCTTCCACATAATCGCTCAAATACTCAAAATGCTGACCCAACTCGCCATTCGCTGCTACTGTAGCGCGCTCAACTACACCGCTGTCTTCTTTCAACAACTCAGGTAAAATATGCTCAATAAATTGCTCACCGAAAGCTTTACTCGCATCGCGCGGCAATTCGTTGGGTAAGTTATCAATGGTCATCATATCAATAACATGCTCTTGAAAAGGCGCAGCTTCTGCTTCAGTATGCGGATCATAACCAAAAAATGGATCGGCAATCGTCGAAGCACGTAAAGTGGAAGGAATGGAGGAAACAGGCGCAATATCACAAGTCACATCGGCAATGGTTTTGATATTAAAACCACTGCTTTTCATCTCGTTTTTGGTAAAGAAAGCGGGTGCATTATTGTCCCAATAAATCCCATTGATCATAATATCCGCTATTTGAGTATAAGGCGTAAAGATATTTTTGAATTGTTTAGGGTTTTCATAAAAATCTTGCAAAACGAAAAACGAACCGTTCTTGGGCGCAACGTAATCTTTAACTCCCAACTGCGTAAAAACGGCTTCGTCATATGCTTTATGTAAAAAGTCGTGCGGTGTCACTTG
>JBGCES010000874.1:0-3745 GCA_045106545.1 Saprospiraceae bacterium | reverse complement strand
TGTTGATACATATATTCGATGTCGGTATCATCATCTGCGCCCCAAATACCGCCTTCTTCTTCAAATAAAAAGTCAATGGTATCAGAGTAGTTATTGGAATCCCAAATATTTGGTTCATCGGCTTTGCCCCAATTTTCTCTGGTATAAAAACCTGCACCTTTTCCATCTTTTCCCTCACCGCCGATTTTATCCATTTCGGTGATGAGTCCCGTCCAATTGGCGATACATTGTCCTAACCAAAAGCCGTAGAGTCGATTTTGAAAGTCCGCTCTCGATATTTTAATATCATCTTCCTTGGGCGTGAAATCTTTGTAGGTCATTTTTGGATTCACCAACGCATTTTCCGAAGGCGTGTAAGTGGAATTGCGAATTTGCTTATTTTCGCATGAGGTAAAAATAAAGATGTAGGCAAAGGTAAAGAGAGGAAAAGATGCCCATCTGAGCAAACGATTGCATTGAAATAATTTCATATTTTTATCTATAAATGTCTAGTAGAAGTTGAGCCGATTGTCCAAAGATAAAATTTACGCAACACACATTTAAAAAGCACACAACATAAATATGCATTACCTCAACGGCATCATCATTTTTTTAATTGGAGTAAAACATCCGCCCTCTTTGACAGGAGTTACCGTCGTTGAAAATGCCATTAATCAGTGTTTGCGGCAGCTTGGTATTTATTGCCACGAAGGAAAGGATGAATTTGATAGCGTTGGCTTAGGGCATTTCCGATCAAATGATGCCGTTTTTACGTCAATTGGTTATTAATTTAAGATTCACACCTGTCATTCCTTTAATTGCCTTAACTTTGTTTTTTTAGCAAGTCTCCCGAGCAGATATAAACTATTTAACACACCGACTCACATTATTTAAACATGAAAAAATTACTTTGGCTATCTTATATAGCTTTCCTTTCTTTTGCCCTTACTACAAACGCCCAAATTAATATTAATGATTTTATACCCAGTGATTTAGCTACCCATGAGGCTGTGGCTAATGGCTTTTGGGATGATCCAAATACATGGAAAGATGGAATCATTCCAACTGATGGGGCTATTGTCTATATTCCAATGGGAAAAAGTGTACAATATAACCACGCTTCCACTGCACATATTTTTGCTATTCGAGTGGATGGAACGTTCATTTGTGAAGAAGATAATCCGAATGAAACCACTCGATTAAAATTTGACACCTTTATTTCAGGCATGATGTCAAACGTGCAGTTCTTAGGAAACAGTGGCACGAATGGAACTATCATTGTTGACATCGAAGCCTACGATTTAGCTAATCCGCCTGTCTATTGGAGTGCTGCAGCGAGTGCGCATTTTGTAGATAATCTGCCTGTGAAAGAAATGGATATTTACCATACTGGACATATCACTCACTATGGCGATTTAAGAGCTGCATTACAACACTCGCTTTTAGAGGTTCATAGGGATGAAGTTGGAGTTTTACCAGATGGAATAGGAGTCTTGGGCCGCTACAGTTGGGATCCAACCCAAGTGAGTATCGGCATGATGACGATGGGCGATCTTACCATTGAGGGAAAAGAGAAGTTAAACATGACCCACCTAACGCATAGTATTGGTAGGAATGAACGAACCAAAATTTTGACCTTAAAAGATACCCCTACGGGTTGGGAAGTAGGTGACCAAATATTACTTACGCGTGATGGCGATAATGGACCTGCTTCTATCGCATCAGAAGAACTCTTTTTTATAGACCAAATAGCAGGAAAAGTAATTACACTAGATGAAGATACTCAGAAAAGGCATAGCGCTGTTGAAGCTGAAAATCTATACTGCTATGTTGGAAATATAACCCGTAATATCATTTTTCAATCTCCCGAGAATGCTGCCATTGACGAACGTGGGCATTTTATGGCGATGAATGGATCGCGAGATATCAGCATCAAAAATGCGACATTTTTAAGAATGGGACGTACGGATAAATCAAGACTATTGGATGATTTCTATTTTGAGGAATATGTCCAATCGCCCATTTTTACTACTTATTACAGCCCCTTAGGAAGAGAAATTGCTACAAAAGTACAGTCGCCAGTAGATGAAATCTCCAATATGCGTGGTAAATATTCGCTTCACCTGCACAAGCTCGGAGCAGATTATGGTGCAAAAATGGCGCAGGTGGTTGGCAATGTCGTTTGGGATAATCCTGGCTGGGGAATTACCCATCATGATTCACACGCCAATGTTTCAAATAATAATGTTTATGATATTATTGGTGCAGGTATTGTCTCCGAATCAGGAAGTGAAACGGGCGTTTGGGCGAATAACTTAGTGGTGAAAGTTCAAAAAGGTGGGGCTAGTTCTTCCCTTCCTGGTAATCATGCTATCCTACTTTATGATGAAAGTTTTAGTTCGGGAGCTGGATTTGGTATGCGCGGCAGAGCGGTGTACTGTAAAAATAATGTATTAGCTGATGTAAATTCTGGCATAGAAGTATTAAACTTGAACGAAGGAGTCACGCCCAATCAAGATCGAATGCAAGCGGAGGCTTTGGAGAAAAGTAGAATTGGTTTTGAAGTGGATCATTTCCCACTCAGTAAGAATGGCTACAGTAAAGAAGGAGATGGAATCATAGCGGCTGAATCAGCACTAATTATGGAGGAAACCAAAGTGATTAGAACGAGTATTGCCTTAAATTCTATTGAACGGGAGTTAGCCGTAAACCATGAATCGCGTTCTTTCTTTAACGATTTTAAAGCTTGGGGAGTCAATACCGGCACTTCAATGGAATATCAAGTCAATTATACTTTTGATGATGTCTATATGCAAGGAACGACTGATCCTAACTCAAGGGATTTTCGTATTTGGAAACACTCTTTTAAACATGTTTTTAAAAATATTCGATTAAAAGACTTTGGTATTGGTTTTCAAGTATCGCATATCTTATTGCAAGAAGATAAAAAACCTAATACTAAAAATAATGGGATTAATCCTTGGGTGATTGTGGATGTAGAACACGAAAATGTGACCTCTCTATTTGGATTATATCGAGATAATAATGGTACAGAACCCAACTATCCTATTGATGAAATCAATGATAATGTAATTGTCTATGACTCTGAGGAAATTAGCCCTCGACCGATTACTTTTACAATTTTAGATAACTCCTTAGCTCGCATAGATTACAACGAAACCGACGAGGATAAAAAGTTTCGTTTTGAGGTTGATGGTGTGATTACCGATGAATTAGGTAGTTATAATTTTGGCGTTGAGCAAGCGCCTGAACACAGCTATCGAGTATCCTACCCCACTCGGATTTATCAATTCGCTTCGCAAGCAAAATTTGAAGAATATTTGACCACCAACGGTGTCTATCTACATCCAGAAACCGATGAAATTTATTTTATTCTTCCTGAAAACATTCCCAATAGAAGCAAATTTGAATACGAAACTTTCCCTATCCGCGTCGTAATTGACAATGCGCCAACAACGGGTGTTTTCGCTAATCCGCTCCAAGAATCAGCTATTGATTTAGCTCCCGCTAGTCATTTATTAAGTCGCTTTGCAACTGCCACCCAAAGTTCTACTAAGACTGGAATCATTTACACTGATGGTTACACTGGCAATAATGTAACTCCGATTGGTACCGTAAATATTGAAGTACCTGCTTCTAAAGCTATTGACGGAAATACCAATGGCAGAATCAATGCCCAATACTATCAGGGTGGACAATTACCCTATGGTAGTTTTAGTGAAACCAATGTCGAAAATGAACCTTG
>JBGCES010000873.1:0-2564 GCA_045106545.1 Saprospiraceae bacterium | reverse complement strand
CTACGACCTTCGTAATATCATCACAATGACCGACGGAAGAAACAATGACCGTACCGGGCGCAAGTACATTTCCATCGGGATATTTTTGCTTCATCGACAACGAATCTTTACCCGTTGGGACGTTGATACCTAACTGAATGGAAAAGTCAGAAATGGCTTCCACCGCTTCGTACAAACGCGCATCTTCGCCTTCATTCCGACAGGGCCACATCCAATTTGCCGACAACGAAACGCTTTTCAAACCATCCTGCAAAGGCGCAAAAACGAGGTTGGTCAATGCCTCTGCAATCGAATTACGCGCACCCGCTACGGGGTCAATCAAACCGCTCACGGGCGAATGTCCAATCGAAGTCGCTACGCCATGATGACTCGCAAAATCCAACGCCATCACGCCGCAATTATTCAACGGCAACTGCAACGGTCCACAACATTGCTGCTTCGCCACGCGCCCACCGACACAGCGATCAACTTTATTCGTCAACCAATCTTTACACGCCACCGCTTCTAAGCGCAACACGTTTTTAATCGCAACTTGAATTTGTGCCGCTGCTTCCACCTCCGCATAATTGCGCTCTACCGTCTGATCGTCCATAATCGTCTTCGGCGACGAACCAAACATATCTGCCAATGCTAAATCCATTGGTTGCTCACCTGATTTTGCACTTTTGAACGTAAAACGATCATCGCCCGTTACATCGCCTACTTCGTACATTGGACTACGCTCACGTTCCGCAATGCGGCGGAGCGTCTCCATATCTTTTTGGGCAATCACTAAACCCATGCGCTCCTGCGATTCATTGCCGATAATTTCCTTCGCAGAAAGCGATGGATCGCCTACGGGCAGTTTGTCTAAGTTGATACGACCACCCGTTTCTTCCACCAATTCCGATAGACAATTGAGGTGTCCACCCGCGCCGTGATCATGAATACTTACAATTGGATTTTCTACACTTTCTACTAAACCACGAATCGCATTTGCTGCGCGTTTCTGCATTTCTGGATTAGAACGCTGTACGGCATTTAATTCAATGCCACTCGCAAATTCGCCCGTATCTGCGGACGAAACTGCCGCGCCACCCATCCCAATGCGGTAATTATCACCACCTAAAATAACGATTTTATCGCCTTCTTGGGGTGTATCTTTTAAGGCTTGATCCGCTTTTCCGTAGCCGATACCGCCTGCCATCATGATCACTTTATCAAATCCCAATCGACGCGCTTCTTCCGCGTGTTCAAACGTCAATAATGAACCCGCAATCAGCGGCTGTCCAAATTTATTCCCAAAATCGGACGCGCCATTACTCGCTTTAATCAGAATATCCAATGGCGTTTGGTACAACCATTTGCGTTCCGCCATGCCATTTTCCCACGGGCGATTATCTGCCAAACGCGAATAGCTGGTCATATAAACCGCTGTTCCCGCCAAGGGCAACGAACCTTTTCCACCCGCCAAACGATCGCGAATTTCACCACCCGAACCCGTCGCTGCGCCATTAAATGGCTCCACCGTCGTGGGGAAATTATGCGTTTCCGCTTTTAGCGAAATCACGGATTGAAACGGTTGTTCTTCGTAGAAATCAGGTTTGTCCGCACTTTTGGGTGCAAACTGCGTCACTTTTGGCCCTTCTACAAACGCGACATTATCTTTATACGCCGATACGATTCCATTTGGATTCGCTTTGGCGGTTTTCTTAATTAATTTGAATAAGGAACTCGGTTTTTCTTCGCCGTCAATCACAAATGTGCCATTAAAAATCTTATGACGACAGTGTTCTGAATTGACTTGCGAGAAGCCAAAAACTTCTGAATCGGTCAACGGGCGACCGATGCGTTCAGCTAGATTTTCCAAATATTCCACCTCTTCTTTATTCAATGCCAAACCTTCCGCTTCGTTATATACCGCAATATTTTCAATTGGCTGTACGGCTTCTGGTAAGATTTCTACTTTAAAAATCGACTGGTTTAAACCCGCATATTTTTGCTTCAGCATCGGATCGTAATCCGTTGATTTTGAATCAATTGTAAAGTATTCTTCAATACGTTTGATACCCGAAATTCCCATGTTTTGGGTGATTTCCACCGCGTTGGTACTCCAAGGTGTAATCATAGTCGCTCGCGGACCGACAAACGTGCCGTCCAATTGCTGCGCATCAATCAGCGGTTGGTCACCAAATAGCCACACCAGTTTTTGCTGATCAGGCGCGGAAATTTGCTGGTCGATTTCGACTGCGAAAATTTTAGTAGATGGATTGCCGAAGAAGTAGATCATCTGTAGGAATGAAGAAGGATGAATGAGGAATGATGAATAGTGTAATTGGATTAATAGGAACGCGGATACCGCAATGCTGCGGTACAAGTTTTAACGGATTTAACGGGATTTTCGCAGATTTTTATTTGTAAAAGGTCTTAGGTATCGGATACCTCGAAGGTATCCGATACCTTTTGCCACAACTTTTATTTGAGATCTTGTAATGCTACGTTTACTAAACTTTTAAAGTTTAGTAAACGTAAATCGAAAATTCACTAACCTCTTAATAAATTAAGGCTTTTTCAGCACTTAGCGA
>JBGCES010000872.1:0-2403 GCA_045106545.1 Saprospiraceae bacterium | reverse complement strand
TTGCCCTCCAGTCGCAATTGCGTAACCTAGTTGCTACGGATGATTTGAGTGAAGCTTTTGCGATTTTAAACGATAAATTAAATTATGATTCTTCCCATAAGAACCTCGTGCTGGGACGAATGGGTGCTTATAATGGTTTGCAAAAACGTGTGAATACAGGAATCGTGGGAGAAGAGCATGCTCGCCTACAGACCGCTCAGATTCGGCAAGCAATTCTATACGTAATCGACGAATTAGAAGAGAACGACTTAGAATAAGAGGCGTAATTGCTTAGAAAAGACTACCGATCCAAAATTACAAGTTTTTAAATTTGTCACTATTTTGAAAATATTATTTAACATTAGTACTCAATTTATGAATATTATTGTTAAATTTACTCGCGAAATGAGTGCAAATCATTGAAAACCCGCTACTTTATTGACTTTTACGCTGCACTCTTCTTTACTACAATCAATCTGAATCATGAATAGTATTATTACACAACGATTTATTAAATGTCATAATAAATTGAAGGAAGAAGGGCGGGTACGGTCGAGTCGGCAGTTTGCGTTAAGCTTGGACTATCTACCCCAAAGTTTGAGTGAAATTCTAAAAGGTAGGCGCGATGTGACTATTGAGCTATTGCGAAAAGCAGTGGAGGAATTTAAGATTAATCCTACCTACATTTATACTGGAGATGGTCCGATGTTTATGACCGAGGACGATCATAAAAGTTTTCGGGTACTAACGATCGTAACTAATGTACAGGATGACGAGCGGATTGTTCACGTGCCGATTCCCGCGCAGGCAGGCTACGCAGGCGAATTAAATGATCCTTCTTTTATTCAGGATTTGCCTTCCTATTCTTTACCTGATTATAAATATAAAGTGGGTACGCACCGCTCCTTTGATGTATCGGGCGATAGCATGGAGCCGACGCTATTTGAAGGCGATAAGGTGATATGTAGTTATCTCGAACCAACGCTTTGGGAGTCTTCGATTAAAGATCGATATGTTTATGTAGTAGTGACGCGGGGGGATGTCGTCGTAAAACGGATTACGAATAATATCAAGCAGAGCAAAGAAATTATCGTCCATTCCGACAATAATTTTTATAAAGAATATACCCTTAACCTGAGCGAGATCCGTGAAATCTGGTATGTACGTGCTAAGATTAGCCCGTTTTTGCCTTCTCCGTTGAATATTAAAAGTTTACTTCGCGATGAAGTGCGCGAACTAAAAGATATTATCGATTCGCAATCAACATTGATTCGTGGATTGAATACTACGATTGAAAAATTATTGACGAAGTAAAAAATCTGCCATACATCGAAGTTTATGGCAGATTTAGTAGAAGTGTCAGGGTTTTAACTTTTGCTAAAGTCAAACTTAGTTCTGCCATACATTTTTTTAATGTATGGCAGAACATCTGGTCTAACTTATTCAAACTTCGCTCGCATCGCCTTTACTTCTTTCACCACTTCTTCCTGTCCACCAATCTCTTCCTTTTTCATTTTTTGATCCTGTAGGTTACTTTCAATATCTGCTTTCAGCTGCGCAATTTTTTCCTCTGCTTTTCTAATGTCGTCGTGGTGATTGGCATTTTGTTTTTCTAGTTTTTTCAAATCATCATTCAGCACTTTCAACTCTTTTTCTTCTGCTTTCACAACTGCTTCCGCTAATTCTTTATTTGCTTTAAAAACAAAATCTTGTAACATTTGCTGAGCTACTACGGCTTGTTCAGGATGGGTTTCGGAATCAACATAAGCGCCACCTAAGTCGTACCAAACCGTCATAATAGTCTGATTGTCAGTACCTTTTTCTAATTTTGAATAAACGTCCACAACATTATCGGACATCTTTTCAATTTTGGCATTGTCCGAAAAATATTCATTCGTTTTCTTATTGCGTTTAGGTTTAGTTTTGTAGGATTTCATAAAATCCTTCCAGCCTTTTTCTACCGTCTTTAATTCCACATCAGGAAAGGTTAAGACATAGGCTGTATGGAGTCCTTTGCTCATCGTTAGCTCTGTTTCTTCAAGACTGATTTGCGCAAATAATGCGCTTCCAAAAATGGAAAAGGCAAGTATGGAAAGTAGTTTTTTCATAATTTTTATTACACTTTTAGTTAGAAAATCGGTTAGTGGATTCTTTTGCCACTTGTTCATATAGACTCCATATTAACGAAAAAGGATACAGAAAAATTAAAGAAAGTAGAAAAATATAGAGAAACTTAACTTTTAGAAGTGGTTTGAAATTAGAAGTTTGCGAAGTCCTTCTGCGTCAAAAATTATGTCATTTTCGAAACGTTGTACAGTTTTGATTTTAAATAAAAAAAGCCCCTTGCGGCTAGAGTCGTAAAATACCCAAGATGCCGCAAGAGGCTTTTTATTATATAGTCGTTGCAAAGTATTTAAAATCAAT
>JBGCES010000871.1:0-5607 GCA_045106545.1 Saprospiraceae bacterium | reverse complement strand
CACCAGAATGTGCGGATTGCCAAGGGATTCTTTTACACCTTCAAAAAGTTGTTCAATCGCATTTGGCAAAGTCAAATCCAATTCTATTTTTGCACATCGAACGCCGAATGCTTCAATTTCTGCTTGAATTAATGCAGGTTCATCGGCAGATACGCCCCACGGCATCGTCTGATCGTAAGCGGTCTAATATGTAAAAAAGATGTCGATTTGCTGTCGTGCGAGTTCACAACAAATGGCACTACCAATTCCTTTGAGGCGACTAACGCCTGTGACAATTGCGATTCTCTTGCTCATATTATTGCTTCACGATTTTACGAAAATACGTTTGCGTTGCTGTTCTTATTTCTAACCAATATATTCCGTTGCCAAATGATTCAGTTGATATTGTTAAATCATGGTTACCGACTAAATTCACGCCTGAGTTTTGATATATGATTTGACCTTGGGTATTTCTGATAGCTACAGTTGCATTCTTTTCATTGGAATCGTCTAGCGCAATGACCAACGTTGTTTGAAACGGAATCGGCATCGCTCGTATTTGATTCCTTTCAGTAGCCAACATTGCCGTTTGAATAGTAGTGAAATCCGTATTCCCATCCGCATATTGATGCCGTAATCGATAAAAATAACGTTGTCCCCGCTGTACTTTTTTATCGAAAAACTGATAATGCGATTTAGAAAATTGCGATTGCAGTGAGCCAATTTTTGTAAAGTTATTTCCATCAATACTGCGTTCGATTTCAAAGGACTCTAAACTTGTTGCGGGTGAAATTTGCCATTCTAACTGAATCCAATCTTGTTGTTCGCTTACGCTAAAACGTTGATAATCAATCGCTAAAACCACAGGTTCGCTAACGTTTACTTCTGTTCTTCCATTATTTTCATTAAAAGTAACTTGATCCGTTTGACTACCTAAAATTACGGTGAGTTCATCCCGATTTGCATTCCAATCGGTACGCGGTAGAGGCTCGCCCGCCAAGAATGGGAAAAGCATCACCTTAAAATTTGGTGCAACCACATCTGCTTCAATCACCAAACGCGGCACAGGATTATTTCCATTAATTCCTGGTTCAACATTGATTAACGCAGCAGGATTTCCAGTTCCATTGTAGCCATCATTCTGTAAAATGCGCACTAATAAACGACGGTCACCAGTCGGTTCTTTTAGAATCACATCGCTGCGATAATCTGCATCCTGCAAATTCACATCGTAACTATCTACGACTAAATCGCTCGCAATCTGCCCCAGCCATTTGTAGTTATGAACATCGCTATCTTTCTGCACATCATCGACGATCAAAACGTAAGGTTTGTCATTTTTAACCAAAGTTGTCGTCCGATAAACGCGCTGCATCGGATTGTAAGGACGTTTGATGACGCGTTCCAATTGATCGGGCGAGGCATTCCAATTGGCGTAATCATAAAACGGAATTTCGTGATGCGATTCTGCGCCTGCGGTATGGCGGAAGTCATTCCAATTCTCGGTTACTTTTGTCCAATTATCTGTGCCTAACCAACTGTGATCTTGGGTCGCTGGTCGGCGTTGCCAATGCCATTTCCACGAGTAAGCGTAAGTAGCATCACCTACAATTTTTGTTGATTTACTATCGTCTTGAAAATCCAAAACGATGCCTGGTTGTCGTGCTTTACGCCCTTCTAAATTGGTTATTTTTATACCTAAGTCGTTGATTAGTAGGCAACTATGATATTCCGTTTCTTGAAAAGAAGAACCATAAGTATAACGAAACCAGATGCGCCCCAGCGCACTCATCGCAAATCCGTTGCGGTCGCCATGCGTATGCCCACCTAAGTCTTGCCGACAATGAAAATGCAGCAGCAGATCATCCGTTTCGTAACCACTACGCATCACGGCTAAACCACGCTCGGGAGCGAAAAAACTCAAATCACCTAAGGCCGTTTCGTTCTGTGTTTCCCAATCACCTGTCTGATAATCTTCGGCAAAAATGGCAGCGACCAGCAAGTTATTATGATACGTATTGGAAGTCGGGACAATTTGCTGATAGACGTAACCCGTAGAGTTGAGTTTATAAAATTGTTCGATATAATTGCGCCAAATAAAGTCGATTTTTTGATCATTTGGAAGGATATATTTCAGCCCGACAATGTCGTTGGAATGGAATTTATAACCGCCCGTCGTCACGTCCCAACCCGTACCGCCCCAAACATCTGTACCAATAAATGCATGACCATAAGGTTGAGTAATGGCAGGTAGAAAATTTTGCCCATAAGCGCGTACATGCGGATGACCGAGCAAGCTGTAGCCTCGCTTTGCCATGACAATCATGTGCGCCACGAATTGATAATTTTTACCCATTCCTTCGTAGGGCGTACCCGATTCGTACCAGCCGTAGGTTAAAAAATTTCGCCAACCGCGCATGTAATCTTTTGTCAAGTCAGCATTATAACCCGTCTCGCCCTCGATGGCTAAGTTGGTAATTAATTCAAACGTATTCAGTCCACACCAATTGGAAGTGGTGGCATAAGGCGCAATCACTCCGCCGTAACGGGGCGCCAGCGGAATGATCTCGGCTAAACCAGCCCGAACCGCATCTTGCTGGGCAGTCGTCATCACATTATAATTCATATCGTAAGCTACTGCCATAAACGGTCCTCCAAAGAAGTTGTAATTATTCCAATTCAAATCCGCATCGCCATCGACCAATTGCGCCCAATAAGCCATCGCTTTCGCTAAATTTGCAGCGCGGTCATCATAGTCTAAACCCGTATCTGCATCCGTCTCGCCTGCATTTAGCAAACATTCAAACGCTTCCAACGCCATCACACTCGCCAATAACGCCCGCCGCTTCACATCAGCGCCGTCAAAAGCCGTCGGATCTTCTGCAATCAGTTTATCATAAATCGCTTTAGAATTCCAATATCCTGCATTGTCAATGCGCCGATTCCCATCTGGATCTTTAGCGTAAGCGGCATTGTGACTATATCCGCCTGCGGTATATCCTAAGTGCAATAAAGTAGTAAAGGCATGAATGGTCGCCATTACTTGCTGCCCACTCTGCGAGTTTTCTAACCGACTTTTTATCGCGGGAATTTCGCTTTGATTAAAGTAAATACGCGGATGAACGCCCGTAGCAGCGGTACGCTCAATGCTGCGTAATCCAGATTGATCTAAGGTGATGGTTTTTGTTCCAAAAGCATCAGATGGATAGTTTGCCCATTGCTCGGCGAAGCCACCTGGAGCAGATTGAGCAAAGCAGAGTTGTAGAAAAAAACAGGTGTTTAAGAAAGTAGTGAATAGGTGTTTCATGTCTATTTGTTTGGAAAAAGCTTGGTTTGTTTTTGGAAACCATCGAGTGACAGAAAGGCACTTGATGGTGGGTATTATCAAGTACCTTCTTGGTACTTGATAGTTTTATAATAGCTCTAAAATTAGTCGGTAATATTTAACTGCGATAAAGGTAAGGGAAGATCTTTGACTAGCACTTCAGGGTCAATACAACGCTTTTTTAGACGAATTTCTGCTAAATCGACTCCACTTTTTAAAGTAGATTGTACAAATTGTGACAAAGTGCTATCCAATTGACGTTCCATTTTTTCAATGACAAAGAAATCATCTTCATAGAAGTCTTGGATGGTCAAATATCCTTTTAGCAAAAAATCTTTTACAATGGTTTTCATGGCTCGATTTACTAACCGATTTTCATCACTATTAAAATATTGATTTACAAGATAATCGTATTGCTGCTGAAACCAATGCGCATGTTCAGCGGAAGCGGTAACGATACGATTTTCGTATAAACGTAAGCCTTTAACAAACCATTTTATCTTTGGAATGGATATTTTTCCTAATTGAAACAAATCACGCAAGGTATAATCAATCCGATCTGCGCAAAGATAGGGGAGCGGATATTCTAAAATTTTATACTGTTCGAGGTCGAGAAATTGGCTATGGTGATAATTATATTTGGTGAGTGTCGCTGCTAAGTTCGTATTTTGTATGACTTCGGCATAACGCGTTTCGTGGAAGTCTTCCGTTTCTAATTCTAACACATAATCAATGAGGTGAGAAAAAGCGGTATGTGGAATATCGTGCAGCAAACCCGCAACTTGCTCTTGCTCGCTACCGCCCAACTGACGAATCAGCAGCATCACACCGACTGAATGTTCAAAACGCGTTTGGTTTAGATCTGGTCGAAGTAAGACAATAGCACCGCCTTGATGAATGCGTTTTAGGCGTTGAACGACATCAGTTTGGAATAAATCATGAAATAGGGGAGAGAGGGAAAAAGTCCCGTATATTTTATCGGTATAGCGCATTTTTTTACGCAAAATTAATGGATTTTAAGGAGTTTTTACGTCCGCTGTCTTTCCGACAGCGAACGTACTTAATTCTTTTCTATTCACCCGCTTCAAACAACGGATAAAAATCCTCCACCATTTTCGTCGGATGATCGTCCCCCACATGACTCACCATAAACGAGCCGCCCCAAACCGTATTGGGATGATTCATAATTTGTCGAGTAATCTGTTTAATTGCCGTTACGGAATTTTGTTCAATCGCTTCAGCTGCGGGCATCCATTTTACTTCATTCATGCCTTCAGGCACTTTGATTTCACCAGAAACATATCGCGCGACGTAATAATTTCTTAAAGTCGCATAAGAATGATAGTCATATTTAAAACTAAAATGACCGTGTAGTTGGAGGTTTTCAATTTTTACACCATAGGCATTCGCTAAACTATCCAATCCCTCTTTCACGTATTGTCGTTCATTATAGAGAAAGGAAGGAGTCGCCCACACATGTTTTTCACGCATCATTAAAACCTCGTTATTATCATTGACAATAATCAGGCGATTAATGGTGAAATTATCCTCCTGTTTTTGATGTGCATCTTGGTTTTTGCTACAAGCGGAGGCAATAAAACATAGTAGAAATACTAAAGGCAAATACTTTTTCATAAAATTAGATTTTGATTAAGTGATGCCTCAAATGTGCGGTGAAATGGGAGGACTACCTACTAAATTCATGATTCTGGCAATGTAAATGAGAGAAAAGAAGTAAAAAAGTGATTTAACGGCAGGCGTCTTTCCGACGCCTGCCGTTTTTCTTTGTACGAAAAAACAACAGCTGTCGGAAAGACAGCAGTTGTTAGGATGTCATCCATTCTTTCCTGTACGCCTTTGCCGTCTGATTCACTACTTTTTTAAACTGCGCATTAAAAGAGGAAATGCTATTGAAACCGCTATCATAAGCAATGGCGGAAATTTTCAAATGCGCATGGTCGAGCGACTGGAGTAATCGCTGTGCTTCGTGGACACGGTATTGAGCGATGAATTGGGAATAATTGAGTTGTTTGACCTGATTGATGGCTTGGGAGACCTCTTTGGGGGTTGATTTAATTTGCTGACTCAATTTCGCCAAAGTGAGGTCAGGATCGAGAAATATTTTTTCTGTTTCTAAGTGATTTTTTAATTGTTGAAATAGTTTGGTCGCTTTGGTTTGGTCTAAATTAGAAGCCTGATATTTTTGCAATGGCAATTCAAAAAGACTAGGAATTTTCAATGCATACGCCCCAAAAACCACAATCATAATCGAGTAAGAAAACGAAATACCGAGGTAAAAAGGA
>JBGCES010000870.1:0-20681 GCA_045106545.1 Saprospiraceae bacterium | reverse complement strand
TCTTACATATAAAATAAAATTTATAATTTTATAATATTTTAAATTATTATGTTTTTAACATAAAAAAATGTATTGAATTAAAAAGATATAATTATATATTTGCCTAGAAAGGTATTTCAAAATATTATTTCAATTAGAATAACTTAATTACTTACTTTCCTGATAATTTAGTTTAATCCTACTCATAACTACCAATCTCTGTATCAGCAGCAAAAGGATTGACTTCGTGATGCTTTACCCCTCGATCAACTGAATGTTCAAAAAATATCCTAACAGTTCTACTCAGATTATTTCTATTGAAGCTAACACTCTTACTCTGTAATTATATCATTTTGATGGTATAATTTATTCTGGCATATGCTAAAAGTATATCTAGAGAAATAAGTGTGTGATTAATAAATTTGAACAAATTTTTTTAATAAAGAATACAGGCATTATATAACACAATACAAACTATGAACAAGCCAATCCCTCTACTCCTAGGCCTACTCGGTCTATGGTTGGTAGGCACTTCTACTTGGTATTACCAATCAAGTTGTTGCGCCGTAGCTAGTAGCAGTACTGCGGCTGCTACATCCACGGTGGTTCCTACTCCTGCTAAAGCTGCCGCTACGGTTGTTGCTGCTCAAATTGACATTCAGGACGCCGCTAATTTTAATAGTGCTGCGAATGATAACTTATCATTTGCACCTTCTGCCCATAGCTATAGCGACGATCTATCTGACACACTTAATACGGTATTTAACGAAACCGTTGCTTATCTGAATGCAAACCCCGAGCGGTCGCTGCGGTTAACGGGAGGATATGGGACAGATGAAGTTAACAATTCTATTTTGACCACCTTGGGACTCGGACGAGCCAATCAAGTCAAAAAAATGCTGATTGATTTAGGTGCGAATGACGGGCAAATTGAATTAGCAGATCGCATACTGACCAAAGCAGATACACTCAATGGTTTATTGACCAATGTAGTCAATTATGACTTTTTTACTACACCTGCACCAGATGTAGATCGCCTCGCCGAAGTAGAGCAACGTTTACGGGCTAACCCACTGACGCTTTATTTTGATACGGATGCAAAAACCATTGATTTAACAGAAAATCAACGCCAGTTTTTTACGGATTTGACTTATTATTTAAGTAAAAAACCGAATGCAGGTATTCGATCTACGGGACATACGGATGATCGCGGTAAGGCGGAATCAAATAATTACTTGAGTCGTAAACGCTCAGAATTTGTTCGCGATTACTTGGTCAATAACGGTATTCAAGAAGAACAAATCTGGGTCTTATATGAAGGTCAAGAACAACCCATTGCTGATAATGAAACTTCAGAAGGCCGTGCTTTGAACCGTCGAGTTGAAGTAACGCTTCGCTAAGAAGTTTTAAAACAGCTTCCAATAAAATAAAAACCAATCGACAATTATAAACATTAAAAAAACATAACCATTTCTTATGCTTTGTCTCCTTCTCCCTTGGCTAATCGGTATTGGCTCCGCTATTTTAGGCGGTCTGATCGGTTGGTACTTAAATAAACAACGTCCGATTGATGCGACGATAATTAAGCAACATCCTGCTTATCTAAAGCTAGTCGGTGAACATCAAAATACTAGTAGTAGCCTCAAGTCTTTACAAGCCGATTATGGTCATTTGGAATTAGAAAATTCGGATTGGCAAACCAAGTACAGCCAACATGAAACCAGTTTGGGCTTACTTCAACGTCAGCACAATGAAACCCAAACGGAGTACGCTTCTTATCGCACCACGATTAGTGACCAAATTTCCGAAAAGGAAATGCTAACGACTAATATTGCCAACGAGAGAGAAACGTTGCGCGCTCAATTAGAAATCACGACGAATGAATTAGAGCAACTCCAATCTAATTACGCTACGCTCGAATCTGATTGGAACACGCGTTATGGTGATTTAGAAATGAATTTCACGAATTTGCAGACAGAATATGGAGATTATAAAACGTCGGTTGCAGCAGATTTAGAAGAGAAGGAAACGGCTTGGAACACGCGTTACGGTGATTTAGAAATGAACTTTACGAATCTGCAAACGGAATATGGAGACTATAAAACGTCAGTTGCGACCGATTTAGGAGAAAAGGAAACGGCTTGGAACACACGTTATGGTGATTTGGAATTGAACTTTGCTAATCTGCAAACAGAAAAGGATAATTACGTAGCACAAATTGCTAATTTAGAAACAAATTTAAATACTAAGGAAGAAGCATATACTCAACTCAATGCTAATTATTTAGTCGCTGCTCAAGCTGCGGAAGAAGAGCGTATTTTAGAAGTAGTAAAAGAATTGGAGTTGACGGCAGTTAGTGAGCAAGTAGTCGAGTCTGTTCGTGAAGTGGAGAAGATTGTTGAAGTAGAAAAACCTGTTGAGGTAATCGTAGAAGTCGAGAAGATAGTGGAGGTGGAGAAGCCAATTGAACTGGTGAAGGAGATGGAAATGACGGCGATCAGCGAGCAGTCGTTTGAAACGCTACGCGAAGTAGAGAAGATAGTCGAGGTTGAAAAGATTGTTGAAGTCGAGAAGCCGATTGAGGTAATCGTAGAAGTGGAAAAACCTGTTGAGGTAATTGTAGAAGTCGAAAAGCTAGTAGAGGTAGAGAAGCCAATTGAATTGGTGAAGGAGATGGAAATGACGGCGATTAGTGAGCAGTCGTTTGAAACGCTACGCGAAGTAGAAAAGATAGTCGAGGTTGAAAAGATTGTAGAAGTCGAGAAGCCGATTGAGGTAATTGTCGAAGTGGAGAAACCCGTTGAAGTGATTGTAGAAGTCGAGAAGATAGTAGAGGTAGAGAAGCCAATTGAATTGGTGAAGGAGATGGAAATGACGGCGATTAGTGAGCAATCAGTGGAATCTATTCGTGAAATAGAAAAGATTGTCGAAGTAGAGAAACCCGTTGAAGTAATCGTCGAAGTCGAAAAGTTAGTAGAGGTAGAGAAGCCAATTGAATTGGTGAAGGAGATGGAAATGACCGCGATTAGCGAACAGTCAGTGGAGTCTATTCGTGAGATAGAGAAGCTAGTCGAGGTTGAAAAGATTGTAGAAGTCGAGAAGCCGATTGAGGTAATTGTGGAAGTGGAGAAACCCGTTGAGGTGATTGTGGAAGTCGAGAAGTTAGTAGAGGTGGAGAAGCCAATTGAACTGGTGAAGGAGATGGAAATGACTGCGATTAGTGAGCAATCAGTGGAATCTATTCGTGAGATAGAAAAGATCGTCGAAGTAGAAAAACCCGTTGAAGTAATCGTCGAAGTAGAAAAGATAGTAGAAGTAGAGAAGCCATTTGAATTAGTGAAGGAGATGGAAATGACGGCGATTAGTGAGCAATCGGTGGAATCTGTTCGTGAGATAGAGAAGATTGTGGAAGTCGAAAAGCCAGTCGAGGTCATCAAAGAAGTGGAAGTGATTGTCGAAGTCGAGAAACCCGTTGAGGTAATCGTAGAAGTTGAGAAACTAGTAGAGGTAGAGAAGCCATTCGAGTTGGTGAAAGAGATGGAGATGATGGCGATTAGTGAACAGTCAGTGGAGACGGTACGAGAAGTCGAAAAAATTGTCGAAGTCGAGAAGCCCGTTGAGGTGATTGTGGAAGTAGAGAAGCTAGTCGAGGTGGAGAAGCCATTTGAGTTAGTGAAAGAGATGGAAATGACCGCGATTAGTGAACAGTCGGTGGAAACGGTGCGGGAAGTAGAGAAAATTGTGGAAGTAGAAAAGCCAGTCGAGGTTATCAAAGAAGTGGAAGTGATTGTCGAAGTGGAGAAACCCGTTGAGGTTATTAAAGAAGTAGAAAAGATTATTGAGGTAGAGAAGCCCGTTGAAGTAATCGTCGAAGTAGAGAAACCTATCGAAGTAGTGAAGGAAATGGAAATGTTTGCTATTGCCGAGCAGTCGATTGAAACGGTGCGTGAAATCGAAATAGAACGCGTCGTGGAAGTCGAAAAGCCACTAGAAGTAATTAAAACCGTAGAGTATCCCGTAGAAGTTGTGAAAGAATTGGAATTGATCAGTCAAGTGGAGATTCCAATCAATGTCGAAATCATCCAAGTCGCGGAACGCGAAGATCGTTGGGCGACTGGTGGACAAGAACTGGTAGGAGTAGCTAGCAATCAACTAGATCCGAATCAGTTCAGTTACCGTTATGCCGCGAAACACGATGGCATGCACTATTACTACTGGCAAGGCGTGGATAATTTGTACTACTTTTTATTCACAAATGCTGACTACGAAATTATCTTTTTCAGTGAAGGTTTTACGACTGAAAGCGATCTGGAGGCAGGTTTAGAATATTTCTTTAGTAACCTATATTCGACGGATTACTTCACTAAGCACGAGGAGAACGATTACCACTGGTACTCCCTTGCTTATTCATCGGGTGAGCAGATCGGTAAAAGTATGCGCTATCAAGATGCAACTGAACTACACGATTGGTTACTCTACCTACAACGCCGCAAACGCCGTCGTGACAACTTGAAAAAGGTCGAAGGTATCGGACCCAAAATTGAAAAATTACTCAACGAAGCGGGTATCTATACTTGGCGTAAATTATCTGTCACGCCGATCGAAGAAGTACAAGCAGTTTTAGATGCGGCGGGTAGTCGTTACCGAATCCATAATCCTGCTACTTGGGGGCGTCAGGCACGACTGGCACACGAAGATAAGTGGGACGAACTCAACGTTTTACAAGACGAATTAAAAGGCGGTCGCGAGGTCGCATAAAGAAGTTTTTAGTTATCAGTTGGTAGTTTTTAATTGCCTGAGATACCTCAGGTATGATGAAAGACTAACAATATTTTAAAATAAGGGAGTAGGAAATAACTACGCAAAATTTAGGTAGCTTATTTATTTCCTAAGTTCATCAATCATCAATCAAAAAATAAGCATCATGTTACAATTACACAAACAGAAAGAAGTAAATCAAGTCGTTCCCGATCACCAGAGTATTACAGACTGCATCAAAGTCAATCAAGGTGGTTCAATTGAATCCTTAAAAGTTACCGTCAAGGTATCGCATACATATATTGGTGATTTAGTGATTAATTTAACCAGCCCATCGGGCGCAACCGTTAATTTGCACAATCGGACAGGCGGACGTGCAGACGATATAGCTTTAACGTATGAAGGTGATAAACTCGCCGCTTTTGTTGGTGAAAACCCGAAAGGCGACTGGACGATTGAGGTGAAAGATATGGCAACTCGTGACGAAGGTACTTTTGAAAGTTGGGGTATTGAAATGCGTTGCGAACAAGAACATTCTGAAGTATTTATTCCTGAAGGTGAAGACGCTTGGCTAACGAGTGAGCAGAAATGTAGTCAACCGGGGATTGTTGAAGACGCTCGCTTGACCGTTGATATTCAGCATGGCTATATTGGCGATCTAATCGTAAAATTGCGCTGCCCAGATGGAGAAGAAGTGGTATTGCACAATCGCGAAGGCGGTTCCAAAAACAACTTGCAGAAGACTTATGAATTGAGCGATATGGCAAGTCTCAAAGGCAAAAATACGCAAGGCATTTGGACGCTACTCGTTAGCGATAATGCCCCGCGTGATGCAGGTACGTTAAAGCATTGGAAAATCAGTTTCCACTATCAGCAAATCGATCAGTTAGATAGCATCGAAGGCATTGACGGCGATATAGCAAGTATGCTCAATGCGAATGGCGTTTACTCTTATGGTCGTTTATCTACTTTAGGTACTAGCCGTTTGATGCAACTACTCGCGGAGCAAGGCGGAGAGTACCACTACGATGATGTGAATGCGCTCTTGGATGGCGCAAAGGAAGCAGTTGCTGCATAAAGTAAATGGCGAATTTCGCCCAATCACATATTTTTTAGTATCGTAATTTTAAGAATCGAATCTTCTGTATGGGAGGTTCGATTTTTTTGTAACCTAAAAAACCCCCCTGAACCCGAAAGCCCAAGGAGGTCATCCCAAAAACCAGTTTCTGGGAAAAATCGTTTAAAAAGTAGTTTAAAATAGTTCAAATGTTGGTGTACTACTTTTGAACTATATTACACTACCTTTAAACAACTTTTATTTTACATTTTTATCATCTTCTTCGTTGCGGTAAAGCGACGCGTCGCCAAGCGATAGTACAAGACACCGCTTTGCTGCACATCCGTTTTACTCAACTGAATTCGCTGCAAACCTGCGCTGTATTCCTGCTGCGTGGACCAAAGTAATTTTCCACTTACATCAAATACACTTAGCGTAACTGTCTCCGCGTGGGGTAAGTAGAAATTAATCTCTGTACTACCACTGAACGGATTTGGACGGTTTTGGTATAAAACGACCTCCTCGCTGGTATCTACTGCTCGGAAGCGCAGACGCACTGGTAGTAAGCTGATACCATCGCCGTTGCTTTGGTAGGCTTGTGCTTCTACTGCCGTAGAATTAAGGTGGAGTAAGTCGCTCAATTGCCCATCCGTTTTTGCACGGAAAGTTAAATTAAACAACTGTTGAACCGTTTTATCTGTCGTTGCGGCATCCGTATTTACTTGGTGCCAGCTAGTCGTAATCATGCCTTCATTTGCTTGCGCAAAATTGAAATTGTTCTTCGTCAAAATAGATAATTCATCTGCATCGAAATTGACAAATTCCAGTTCGTTCGCATCGAAGTCTAGTGTAAATTGGTAGCCTTGTAAGGTTGCCCAATCTTCCGTTTGGAATTGCACCGTAACCAATTCGTTTTTGCTAACTTGTTGATCGTCTGTCCACAATGTCCACTCGCCTGCTTCTGTCCGTTCGTCCACCGTTTGGATGCTATTCATAATCGCGCTACCGTTGACATCACCGATTTTGATGGCAATGAAATCAACATTCATGTTGCTGCGATCTACATCATTGTAACTGCGTATTTCGGGAATCGTTTCTAACCAAGGATTAGTTGCGTCGGGGAATTGATAAGCGGCATCCACAAATCGCCACGAATCGTTATTCGGGAATTCATCGACTAAATTCAAAATCACTTTCCGCATTTGTACGACATCTAAAGTAGTGATGCTACTGCTGCGATTAATGTCTGCTGCTAACATTTTGTATGGACTATCAAAGGTGCGAATCCCTAAAATATGTTTAGTCATCAACACTAAGTCAAAAGTCGTTACACCATTAGCAATGTCGTCCGTTTTCTGTGGTGAAAGTGTAAAGTCGCCACCGATGGGTAAATTTGGAAACATAAATTCACCAGCGCCATTGGTCATTTGTGTAGCACTCTGGCTACCGTTGATGTCAATTTTTACTTCCTCTACCATGTCGCCATTTTCACTCTCTACGTGACCGCCAAGTGCCGCCATTACACCACCCGGACAACCATTATCATTGTCTTGAATCAGGATGAACGTCGTACAGCGAGAGCTATTACCCATTGCATCGGTCACCGTCAGCGTCACTTCGTTTGTACCAATATCCGCACAAGTAAAACGCGAAGGGGTAAGGGTGAAAATCAAATCTTCTCGATTCGTACAGTTGTCGCTACTACTAGCGTCCACCATCATCGGATCGATATCCACCATGCCTGTACCACCACTCATTTCCATCAAATCTACACTGACGCCGTTGTTACAAATCGCCGTTGGTGCTTTCGTATCGCGGATAGTGATTAGGGTTTCACAAGTACCCAAGTTACCACAGCCATCGCCTACCTGAAAGATAATGCGGTGGGTTCCTTGTGGATAAGTATCACTCGCATCTGCACCGACAAAGTAGCGCAAATCTTCTCCATCGTTATCGAAATCTACGCGGTAAGAGAAAGATAAATCTCTACTACAATCCGTTACGGTAATGGGTGGAATTTCTACAAACATACTCGCGCAATTATTGGTATTGTTATCCACCATAATATCCGCTACGCAATCCACTACGGGAAGCTGTTGGTCATCGACTTTAATTACTTGTTCGTGCATCCAGCGACCGTTATTGGTATTTGAATTGGGGTTGTATTGACACCAATCAATTACGGTCCAACGGCGTAAGATTTTGTAACAAGCAGGAAAGTCACCTTCCAAAATGCGGTCTTCAAAAGTAGCCGCTACGTTTTCACACGCGCCACCACGGAAGATTGGATAACCGTAATTTTCGGGTACAATCGGTAAGGATTCAGGAGCAATATCTTGGTCGCAGACGTTCGTAAAGTAATCCGCGGGCCAATCGATAAATTCATCTGTAAACGGTAGGTTATCTTCTACATAAATCATTTGGGTACAGGTGCTAACTTGACCGCCAGCATCAGTGACGGTAAAGATGCGTTGCACACTACCTGTTCCACAACTATTGATATTAGAAATCAATTCTTCTTCTACTTCGTAATCACAATTATCCAAAACACCAACTTGTCCGAGTCCCGTTAAATCGTCTAAATCGTGCATACAATCTACGGTTTTATCCGGCGGGCAAGTCAATTGTGGTGCTAGTTTATCTTGTACTTCTACTTCGACCATACAGTCGTTGAAGTTGCCACTGATGTCGAATACGCGGAACTGTACCATGACGACTTCGCCTACTTCGCAACAGTTGAAGCTAACGAAAGAATCAAAATCACTGGCAGGCAAACAATCAGATGCCATACGGCGTACTAAAAACGTATCTACTGCACAGTTGTCAAAACTACCACGGTCAAAACTAGAAGCGAAAATAATCGCACCTCCATCAATAGTTAAACCAACGGCAGTATTTTCTAAACAAACTGCAATCGGCGGTGTATTGTCCTGAACGATAGCGAGCATTTCGAAAGTCGAAAGGTTATTACACTCGTCCGTCGCTTCGTAAGTAACGATATGTTCACCCGCAGGTAGCGTGGCAAATACACCAGTATTACCTTCGTATTCATCAAATTCAGTACGGATGATCACTTCTTGAATCGGTGAACAAGCATCGGTAACATCAGCAATCGGTAAAGGGAAAGTCGCTTCACACTGCGAGTTACTCATATTGAGAATCAAGGTGTCTTGAACTACAATATTTGGACCACCGAGGTCTTCTACTTTGATGTCTTGCTCGCAACGCCACGGGTTGATGCCATCCACTTCAGGTTGGCAAACATCCCAGATTAGCCACGTCCGAACCGTTTTGTAACCACCGCCACAAAGCGGAAAGATTTCGTCACGGAACGAGACCATAATGTCGCAAAACGAGGTGTTATTTGGAATTAATTCAAAACTTTCGCCATTTACATCAACTGTTGGATACCCCGTAGTCATCGGACTGAAATCCATATCTACGGTACAATCTACGCTAGTATCAGCTGGGCATACGGGTAAATTTCCACCCGCTGCTAGCGAAACGCGATCTACGGTAATGTTTTGTACGCAGGTATTGGCATTCCCAAATTCATCGGTCGCTGTCCACGTACGGGTAATGACATCGGTCGTTGTACCAGCGCAATCATTTTCGACCATTTCGTCCGCGAAAGCAACCGTAAAGCTGCTACAATCTGTAACGAGCGGGTCGGGTACATCGCCACCTTCGCTTACTGGAAGGGCGTTTTGAAAACAATTGATCGAAATGTCATTGTCACAATTGGTAAAACTGGGGGCTTTTTCGTCCATAATGGTCAAGTTACCCCAGCAATTGCCCTGATCTGGATTGGGCAAATAAGTAACTTCATACTTTAAGGTTTGACCAATATACGTCTCGTCCACGGTGGGACTGTTCGGAATTTCAGTTCCATCTTGGAACATTAAACGAACTTGTATCTGGTCAATAGCGCAGGTTCCTGAGCCAGTGTTGACTAGCAATTCAGGAGTGATTTGTACGGAACATCCGCTGCCACTTTCGGGGAGCGGAAAGTTTAGGTTAGTATGACACGCCACCGTACAACTCTGCGCCTTTACTTCTTGCAGCCCAATGATGCCGAATAGCATCATTGGGAGCAATAGTAAGTAAGGATATATGGTAAATATCTTTTTACTCATGGGAGAATTTTTTTGTTGGAGTACAGACATTGCTGTCTGTGGGAACCAAGCGTTTTGGTTTAGATAAAAAATGTGTGTGCGTGTGTAAGTGGTCAGCGTTATCAGCTATTCGTTATCAGTCCGTCCTCGCCCCTCATGGCGGGTTACTGATAACTACTTTCTAGTCACTAATAACTGTTAAAGAATTGTGTGTAAGTAATTAGGTTGATTGACAAAATTGTTTGATTGTGAAATTGTGGCAAATCAATCATAAAAAGTAATTTATCCATTCTTTACTATCAAAAAAAATACGTCAATTTATTTAGTAAGTCAGACAGCGCAAATGCTGTGGTTAAAATCTTGTGTGTGTGTTAAAGAATTGTAATTGTAAGATGTTGATACTTGTCGTTTTTTTCGCGTCAGCGTTTTCTTAATCCGAGCATTTTGGTGGAGTTAGTTTAAAAAGACGTTAGAAGTTAGATTTTAGAAGTTAGATAACGGAGTAGTCACTAACTACCAACTAAAAACTACTAACTAAAAACTAATCCATCAGTTGTGGATGAACACTTACCGCCAGCCGACGACTCAAATTTGGTCGACCGTAAGTAAATGCCGAAGGCTGTAGGTAGTTGTTTAACCATAGTACGTTGTTGTGGAAACGATGGACGGTTGATGGCAGATTACTGCCTTTCATCAGTCTTAGCGTTTTCAGGTGTTAAATAAATACCGTGATTCGGAAAAGTTAATTGTTGCAAAAGTTACTAAGGAGGACAGACATTCCTGTCTGTCAAAAGTCTAGTTAAAAGATCTCAGTCGTCAGTAAAAGTTCTGGTATTGAAAAATCATTGAAAAATAACTTCGCCTTTTTTTAAATGATGCTTTTTCTAAATGAATAGTTTTTATTTAAAAAATCATCAATTAAAAAAATCAAATGGTGAAGTTGTTTTTTTGATCAATATTAAGTGTGTGTGGTAATGGTTTAAAAGTCAAAAAAGTTAGTTACTTGTTGCAATAATTTAATTTCTGTTCATGGTAAATAGAATGGTGAGGTTTTGTTTCAGGTATCGGATACTTCAAAAGTATCCGATATCTAATCTCACCTTAAAAAGTAAGTGGGTTAAAAATTAGGTTTCGTCATTTCTTGAGATTTTTTCAGTTGTTTCGCGTAAAGAAAAGAGGACAGATCGTTTCACTGTCAGAGGACAGACCGCTATGCTGTCAGACAGAGACGTATTTATCTGTTTTCTGTCCATGCAATGGTCTGTCATTTGTCTTCTTTTAAAAAGTGTGTGGATTTAAAAAATGTTCTTGTTGTAACTTATAGTGTGTGGATAAGCTACGGGATCAATTGTCAATAGTAAGTTTATGTATGTAGAGATTGTAAGCTTTTGATAAAGTAGTTCAAAAATGGTGTAAAAGTGGTTCAAAATAGTTCAAATGTTGATGTACTACTTTTGAACTAGATTACACTACATTTAAACAACTTTTATTCGTTGATTCTCAGCATTTTGCCGCTGATGGTTCTAGTAATCGGTGTCGTCAGGGTGTAGTATAAAATGCCCTGCGTATTGATGTCCTTTAACTGAATGTCGATGCCCTGTTGACCCGCTGAAAAATGGTCGCGATACTGTTGAATTTGTCTGCCATGTAAGTCGTAAATGGTTAAAGTAACTTCAGTTGCTTTGGGCAGTTTGAAGTGGACAGACGTCGCATCGCGGAACGGGTTGGGCGTGTTTTGTAGTAAGTAAAAATCACGTTGGGATTCGGTAAAAAGTAAGTTTAAATTTAGGAGATTTTCATCGTAAGTATAGGCTTCGCTACTCAAATGCGAAGGTGTCAGTTTAAGCTCGTTTTGCAAAGTGGAATTATGTGTTGCAGTGAATCGCAATGTAAAAAGGGGTTCAGTTTCGTCAATTTCAGTGTCGTAAAAGTATTCCCAGCTTAATGTTATTTTGCCTGGTTCAACTTCATAAAAGTGGTCATTCGTCAATCTTGGTAATGCGTTGGCTTCAATTCCAAGCCATTCTAAATTATTCGTATCATAGTCAAAGGTTAATTGAAAACCTTCAATATTATAAAAGTCTTGGGCGTAAATCGGTACTTCATATTCATAACCTGCTACTAGTTTCACGTTTTCCGTAAGGAAATTTAAATCGTCTGCCCCGCTGCGTTCGTCCACTTCATCGGTATTGAAATTCGTACTGGCAGTACCATTCATATCGCCGATTTTTATCGCTATAAAATCAACTTGTCCGTGATTTTTATCTAGGTTATTAATATTTTCCAACTGTGGATAAGGCGCAGCCGCTGGATTCATATCGCTAGGGAAATCGTAATCTGCTTTGACAAACACCCAGGAAGGATGTTGAGCTAATTCATCTTCGATACCTAGAATCAATTTGCGGAGCGTCACCATATCGAAAGTTGAAATGCTACCTGAATTATTCACGTCACCCGCAATCAATTTATAAGGGTCAGTTATGGTTTCTAAACCGAGGATGTGTTTTCTAATTTTGATTAAATCAAAAGTCGAAACGCCGTTTTTATAATCATCCGCCGAAACGGGCTGAATCGTATAATCGTCGTACATCGGTAAGTCGCTGATGCGATAGCTGCCGTTGTCATCCGTGGTTGCCATAACTTCTTGATTACCATTGATTTGTAAGGTGACTTCTGCCATCGTTTCACCCGTTGAGGTGCGAATCAATCCACTTACTTCAGCAGTTCCTTCAGGTGCGGTAGTGCAGTTATAAATATTGTCTTGAATGGTTACATCGACGATACAGATGGCAAAGTTACCCATCGGGTCTTCGGCACGTAAGGTCACTTCTTGGGTACCCAAATCATCGCAATCAAAGCGAGCGGGGGTGACGCTAAGTTCAATTTCATCCGCAGGAAAACAGTTGTCATTTGCTCCTGCTGAAATCATATTTGGCGTGATAAATACTAGTCCATTTTCATTTAGTGGAATCGTTACCCCATTGAAACAAATCGGTACGGGTGGAGCTTCATCGCGCACCAATAAGGTGACGATACAAGTTCCAACGTTGCCACAGCCGTCCGTAGCGGTATAAGTAATCGTATGCTCGCCGACGGGATAAACACCACTGGCATTCGCACCTTCGCCATCCGCATAGTCGCTATCGTTGGCATAGATAATATCGGGGCTACAATCGGTCACGGTAGGTAAAGGAACTTCTACAAACATCTCACAACCACCGTCAAAAACACTCGCAGTTTGGTCAATTATACAATCAAAAACGGGTGCAAGCGTGTCATAAACTTCGATAACCTGCGTCTGCTCCCAGCGACCTTCTGCATCGGGTGTATTTGGGACAAATTTACATAAATCCACTACTGTCCAGCGGCGATAAATGGTATAACAAGCTGGCGGAGAGTCGCCAAAAACATTATCTGTGTAGTCAATGCCATAATCAGTGGAGCAAAGATTGCCACTTACAACCGGGCGGCCTAAACTATCAGCAGAAATATCGGCTCCGCAGGAATATAATTCAACTGCTTCGGGAAATTCTACGGTTATTTCGCCTTCGGCTTCAATGGTAATGATTTGTTCGCAAGTACTTGCGTTGCCGTTGATGTCTTTCACGTGCCAGAGGCGGCGTACGACACCCAATCCACACTGGTTTAAATCTTCGGTATCGCTGTAAGTAATTTCAGTTAGACCACATGCATCGGATGCGCTGGCTTGTCCCGTTACCAAAACGTCTTTGTAATCTGCTGCACATTTAATATTAATATCATCGGGGCAGCTAATTACAGGCGCATCCATATCTACGATGAATACTTCCATTTCGCACTCGCGCCAGTTGCCACTTACATCCGTTACGCGGAATGTTAATGGAATTGGCGAATTCGCAACATCCTGACAATCAAAGGTTAAGGTCTCTACATAATCGCCACCTTCGCGGCTTACTTCGTATTTTTCAATCCCACAATTATCGCTACTACCATTGTCAAATAATTCGGCTGGAGCGATAACTTCACCCGTTGGATTCAAACTTACTTCCATGCCGTCATCGCAAAGAGTAGTCGGTTTAGTTTCGTCGGTCACAACTACAATTCCAACGCAAGAAGCAGCATTTCCACAGGCATCTGTAGCGGTATAAGTGACTTCGTGACTACCAAAATATACATTGTTAAACGTGCCAATTCCTGTACCAAATTCCCATTCGACCAGAGTCGTAGTAAGTCCACAATCGTCCGTCACTTCGGGTTCTGTCAAAGTTACATTAGCGCGGCAATTTTGCGCCCGAACCGTTGCATAAATGGTATCTGGACAACTAATAATAGGAGCCGTTTTATCTGTTACTTCGATGACTTGTACTTTGCGGCGTTCCTCTGCGGTACATAAATCAATAATCGACCAGATGCGGTTGAGGGTATAACTTCCTGCGCAATGTTCCGTTTTGCGGTCGGTAAAAGCCACTGAGAAATCGCAAATATCATCGCCTAATGGTTTCCCATCAATCGTCGGATGACCCGTTTTATCTAAATTCGTATCGCTATCTGCACAATCTAAAGAAGCGCGCGCAATATCGTCTAAAGGTTGAGGGAAAATTATATCGGCTAAGTCAGCGCGTTGGAGAAAAATCGTTTGGGTACAATGGGCTTCGTTACCACTTGCATCTTTTAGCCACCAATCACGGTCAATGCGTTGGGTGACGCGCGTTCCGTTGTGTTCAGCGAGACAGTTTAAATTAATAACGCGGTCTTCATATTCAAAATCAGTAACGGACAATTCATCAATATTATCCGAAAATTCTGGATAACCAACGGCAGCGGGCGAAGTGTCTGCGTAGCAAGCAATAAATAGCTCCGTACAGTTGATTTCGGGCGCAAATTCATCGAGTAATTCAAGTTTACCTGAACAGTTATTCGCTGTATTCGCTTCCGTTACGCGGAAAGTAAGCGACTGACCCAACTGTTGATAATTAACTACGTCGCCCAGCGATTGATTGTTATCATCAAATATTTCTATGCTAAACACACCGTCTGGACAGTTTTCGTTATAATTAACGAGTACCATCTGGGGCGTAATGCGTAAATCATCGCGTCCAAATAAGGTGATAGACATATTTTCCTGACAAGTAAAGCTACACTGAGCCATTAATTGCTGAGAAAATAACAGCAGCATAACGATCCAAAAACACGTTTTGCAACCTTGATAAATAAGCGAAATTGATGTAAATCTGTTCATGGGAAATAACGGTTGACGGTGTACGGCAGACGGTGGACGGAGTGCAAGGTATCAGATACCTCGCAGGTATCCGATACCTGACATTTCCGAAAAATATAATTCTTAGCTGAGTTGTCATAACTCAACATAAATAACTGTAAATGAATGTGTTATGGAAGTCTGTGTAGGAAGAAGAGTGGAGAAAGTTGGTAGTTTTTAGTTGGTAGCTTGGAGTCTCACTAGCAACTTATTTATTAATAAAAACTACTTTCGCCAAGTGGCGTTCTGAACAATTGTACGTTAAAAGTATAAGCCAGCAGAGCAACTACCAACTATAAACTGATAACTAAAAACTTTTCAAGACGGTGTGTGAAGTTAAAAATGGTAAGAAGTGCTGTCTGCATCAAAAAGTGTACGTCAATAGTGCAACTACCAACTATAAACTCAATAACTACAAACTCAAAAAACGCTGACTTCTCATAGTATGTTCTTTCCTCTAGGTGAGCTAAAAAGGTGGGGCGGGCGATTGGATGTAAATTAGCACTTTAGACTAAATTTTTTTCGCCCCGTTCTTTTTGCTTTCTCATAAATTACAATAGGCGCAAATGCCAAATACTTAAAAAATGATTCCTTAAAATTTAATTCATCATTTCAATTCTCAAGTATGTCTGTTTAATTTTCCTAAGTAGAAATTACATATTTGTATTTGTCTAAGGATTAGGCAAGTACCGTACCAAATGAGATTATTTTAAATATGTTTCATTAATAATTATTTTTTTAATATGTAAGTGATTGATAAAAAAGCAGTAGGGTGAAATTTTGCTTTGTGGCTGATAATCAGGGCGTTAGTTAGGATGCTGACTTATGGGGGAATGGGGTTTTTAGCCTTAGAATTACTTGTATAATTTTACGATAAATGAAATTTGAGCGAAAGCTGCTGAACGAACGAATGGATAAAAAATGAGTTGGAATGAGTAATAATTAACTTCAAATCTCCATGAAAATGATAAAATCGAAATGTTCATTAAGTTTAATATTGTTGCTGTTTGTTGCGTTTGGTTTAGTTGGACAAGATTTTTGTAATGAAAGTTTTCCGCTCGCACAAGAAAGTCTACATTCTAATCGAGTAAGCGGTACAATTTCTACGGGTGGAGATTTATTTATGGAAGAACCTTTTCGTAACATCGGTTTTGGTTTTCATGAAGACGAAACCACTGTTCACCACACAGTTTATGTAGGAACGCTAGTCATGTCGGGTATTAATGCGGAAGGTGAGTTTCAGGAGGTTTATCAGACTTACGAACGAGCAGGTAGTTATTTTACTTATATCGCGGGACCGTTGGTCGAAGGCGTTTCTGATAGTATTACTCGCTGTAATTGGGATAGAATTTGGCAAGTTTCCGCCGAAAATATCTATTTGCACCGACAGGAATTTGCGCTGAATGGTACACCCGCTGTTCGCCGCCGCGAAATTTATGATTATCCCGCTAAAGGAAATCCATACTTTACAGACTACAACGATTTTTCATTACCAATTGATAGCGAACTTGCACCCTTCTTTGATAAAAATGGGGATGAAATTTATAATCCCGATAACGGCGACTTTCCTTTGCCACGTGGCGTTGACCCTACTGCTGTGCCTCCCGTCCTGTACTGGTCAATTTTTAATGATGGCGGCATTAATCGCGATTTACATGGCGAACCCTTGGGTATGGAAGTCGCACTTACGGCTTTTGCTTACGAATGTTCGTCCGAACCAGTCGTTAATCGAACATTATTTACTCATTATGCTATTACCAACAAAGGTGAAAGGTTAGATTCTTTTCGGGTAGGCACTTATTTCAATATGAATATTGGACACTATAATGATGACCATTTTGGAACTGCGCCTGAATTGAATACTATCTATGCCTACAATTCAGAACCAGAAGATGAATTAGGGAGTATTTCCTTTCCGTATATACCGGGAACAAATCTGCCTGTTCAGTCGATGACTTATCTCAATTGTTCTTTAGATCATTCTATTCTACACTGGGAAACTGCTTTCTCCTGTTGTTATAGCGGTATGATCGGTCCGTATAATGCTCGCGAGCTACATCACAATATGAGTGGTAGATGGATTGATGAGATTCCACTGACCCGTGGTGGAAATGGTCGGAACGATAGTGATACGATAGCAGCGCACTATTTTCCTGATAATCCAAACGCTCCCAGTGGTTGGTCAGCTGAATTTCTACCTGATATGGATATGCGCGGAATTGCCTCTCACCGCAAAGAACAATTCACCACGGACGAAATCATCTATCTTGATAAGGCTTGGACATACCACCAAGCAGAAAACGGCGATCACCTTTCCAACGTCAACTATATGTACGAGCAAATTCCGCGTTTGCAAGAATACTATGACAGCGGTTTTGCAAATCTACCTTGCCTAGTTTCCAATACGGGAAATGCTGATAATCATAACGTTATCAATGTATTTCCCAATCCAACTAGTGGAACTATTCAAATTGATATTGCTAATTTAAAACTAAAAGAAACCCGCATTTTGAATAGTCAGGGAATGCTTGTTTTTCAAGGGAATCAAACTCAAATAGATTTATCTACTCAGCCTGCTGGCGTTTATTTTATGATGATTGAAATGGAGAGTGGGCGGTTTTTTTTTTTTTTTTTTATTAAGCTATGAAAGCATTCTATCTATCGATTTTCTTCATATTGATCGGCATTTTTAGCTACGGACAGGAGATTTGTAGTTCCACATTTGCGGGCGATTATTTTAACATTAATGCACTCAATGCGCGGCTAAACTCCGTTGGCGATTTATTTACTGATGTTGACGGCTTGAACGGGCTAGAAGTTTTTAATGCCGGGGACTCTACGACTATTTCAACTTTTTTTCAGGCGGGTTTGGTAATTGGTGCATTGGATGATACGGGCGAAGAAAGAGTAGCGTGGCGAACTTATTATTACGATGGTGCAGATAGTGATTATAGTTCTGGACATTTAGTAGGCGATATAGACGACACATTGCGTTGTGCACGTTGGGACAAGTTATGGCGGGTGACGAGCGTAGAGATTTATCTACATTTAACCGAAATAGAAAGTAATGGAGAACCGCTTATTCGTCGTAAAGCGATTTATGATTATCCCGCCACGGGTAACCCGTACTTTACTAATTACAATGACTTTTTGTTACCTGAGAATGTTGAACTCGCACCATTTTATGATGCAAACGGAGATGCTATTTATAATCCCGATGATGGTGATTATCCCTTGCCCACAAACGTACATCCTACCGCCTATCCCGATTTATTACTTTGGTCAGTCTATAATACGACTGCTCCCGTTTGGCGAAATTTTACTTTTGGAAAACGGTTAGCATTGGAAATACAGCAAACTACTTTTGGTTATCATTGCGAACAAAATAAGTTACTGGATAAGACACTATTTACGCAGCATCGAGTCATTAATCGCAGTACGCAGACGTGGGATTCACTTTTTGTGGGTAACCGCTTTGATGGCGACATCGGTAATTATGCCGATGATTGTTTAGGAACAGCGGCAGATTTACATACCGTTTATGGTTATAACTGTGACGAAAAGGATGGTGATTTACACACGCCTTTATTAAATGTAATTCCGAATGGAAATATACCCGTTCAAGCGATTACTTTCTTAAACTACGATTTGGATCGAACGCGGGCATTTTGGAGTAGCGGCTTAGGAATTTATAGTGCTCAGTACCAAGAAGATGATCGTGCAGATCACCTTTACTATTCGCTTAATGGCAATTGGTCGGATAATACGCCACTGACTTACGGTGGGTATGGTTACCAAACAGAAAGTGATATGACGAATTTCATTTTTCCCGACCCGCCTTACGACGAAGTAGGCTGGTCGATGCCCGGCAACTATCCACCTAGCGCCGACCTGCGTGGCATGATGTCACATTACGTTGGTGATTTCTTACCAGGTGCGGAGTTTCAACTAGACCAAGCGTGGTCTTATCATCGTGGCGAGAATGGTAACCATCTCTCTAATATTCGTTTGATGTATGAGCAAGTGCCGCTGATTCAAAAATGGTATGACAACGGTTTTGCTAATTTGCCTTGCCTGATTTATTATATTCAAAATATTGATAATCAATTAGTTATAAACATTTTCCCCAATCCAACCACAGGAAAAATACAGCTAGATTTAAACGATTTAAAAATTAAAAACCTACGCGTACTAAACAGCTATGGAGCAAATATATTAACAACGAATCAATCAGAAATAGATTTAGCTACGCAGCCAGCGGGCGTTTATTTTATTATAATTGAAATGGAAAATGGGCAGTTTTTACAACGAAAAATACTGAAGTTATGAGCAAATTATACTGCTCGCGCCTTGTCTCCGACAGGCGTGTTTTTCGGAAGTTTACCAATATTTTTTCTTTTTGAAACACCCTGCCTACTTATGTGAAGGGTATTTCAAAAAGAAAAAATATTCAATTTCCACAGTCAAATTTATCGTTACTTAGATTGCTACAAGTATTTACCTGCTACTTCACCAAGATCATCTGTCTGGTTTCTACCAATTGTCCATCCACAATTAGCGAATAAGCGTAGGTTCCCTGCGGCATAGTCTTAGCATCCAAACTTAACAACCCCTGACCCGTATGCGCGATATTTTCTACTTTCAATACTTTTCCATTGATGTCCGTAATCTGGATTTGTGCTTGTTGAGTGGATTCGGGTAAGAAATAGCGGATCGTAGTTTGACCGTTGAAAGGATTGGGTTGATTTTGTTCCAGTGTAGGAGTAGTAAGTTGGATTAGTTGAGGCGTAAGCCCTTCGTTCTCCTGATTTTCATGGAGACCGCTTGCGCCAGTCAGCAGCAGTTGTTCCAGTTTTTCCAAACGGGTATTTTGTGCAGTGATTTGCGCTTGCAATTCTTCGATTTGAATTTGCTTGTCAGCAATAATCGCTTGTTGCTCTTGAATCGCTTTTACCACGGGAACCGATAGCCGTCCGTAATCCAAAGCATAGTTATCCTTTTCGTGTTGAGGACGATAAACACCGTTAAAGGCTAATTGCATTTTATCTGCCACTTCGGCAACCTCCTGAGCGATAAAACCCACCTCGCGCTGTTGCGTTTTTTCTGCCAATTGCTTTTTGTAGGTTTCATCCAACTGCTTCATTCCTTTCTCTCCCCGCAAGAAGTTATCATATTTTTGGTAGTCAAAACGATAACTTACTGGCTTTAAATTCATAATAAATTCCAAACCTTCGATGTCATTTTTTACTTCTTCTTTAAACCGACCATCACTGACAATGGTGTAGCCGTTGGAGGTATTGATGACCGCGGTAGAATTGCCTAGTTGCATTTTGTTAGTGGCATTAGATGCAGCAAAGGCTCCGATGGAGGCAGAACCATTTAAAGCTGCCGTTGTTGGACTGGCTGCAATTCCAATAGCAGTATTGGCTCCTCCAGTTTCATTATTCTCTCCTGATGACGCACCGATAAACACATTTCCAAGACCCGAGGTCGTACTGGCTCCCGCACTTGTCCCAAACATAGAGTTACTTGCTCC
>JBGCES010000087.1:0-5346 GCA_045106545.1 Saprospiraceae bacterium | reverse complement strand
CTAAGGTTATTTTAAAATCAGGAAAACATCGATATACTGTAAATTAAGTTTCAGTGGATTGCTACGCCGTAGATTTCTTCTACCGCGTAGTTTGGGTGTCAGAATCTACGCGGTAGCGGGAAGCTACGGCGTAGAGATAGTACAAAAATCACCTGTAAAAAAGCTCGGGCAGAGTAGGAAACTCTACCCGAACAGTGACAGTGACTGGCTGGGACGGAGCTTCCTGCTCCATCTCAGCTTCTGAAGAAATTATTTCACCAAGAGCTCGCTCATCAATCGCACATCGCGCGAAGAAGCCGCCGCTTTTAATTGATAAGTGCCACTTTCTAGCGTCCATACCGCGTTATTTTCATCCCAATAACTCAACTCTTTCTTTGGAATTTGCAACCTAATTTGCTCCGTTGAATCGGGCAATAACTCGACCGTTTTAGCGAAAGCTTTTAATTCTTGCGTCGGGCGATCGATGCTAGTATTGGGTTTGGTCGCGTAGATCTGCACGACTTCTTTTCCTGCTTGAGTGCCAATATTTGTTACATCCAAAGAAATTTTAATGGTATCATTTTCTAAGGTCGTATTCATATCGCTGTACTCAAAATTAGTATAGGAAAGTCCATAACCAAACGGATAAGCGACGGGTATTTGCTTTTTATCAAAATGACGATAACCGACGTAAATGCCTTCTTCGTATTTGGTAAAATCAATATTTTTCACTTGCTCTTCTGCTGGTTTATTTTTATCGCCAAACAGTGCGGTCAGGAGACCTTCACCTAAACTAACCTGCTTATCTAAAAGCGGAAAATTAGCATTCGCAGCGTGGTCGTCCAATTTTAATGGAAAGGTCATCGGTAATTTGCCACTTGGGCTTATTTTTCCAGCTAAAACATCGGCAACAGAATTACCACCTTCTTGTCCGCCTTGCCACGCTAGTACAATCGCATCGGGACGCGCATTCCACGAGCTCGTCTCAATCACACCACCGATATTCAATACCACGATTACCTTTTTACCCAATGCTTGAAAAGCCGCACAGGTTCGTTGAATCATTTCTTGTTCGATACTCGACAATAGAAAGTCATTCTCAATAATCCGATCTCCACCTTCCCCAGCGTTTCTGCCAATGGTCAAAATACCTACATCAGCAGCTTGCGCGATTTGCTGAATTTCTTCCGCACTAAGCTCCATTTCTGGCGGACTGTAGGGTGTAAATAAAGCTGCTGGTCCTTCGGGTTTGACAAAAGCTTCTTCATTAGCCGCTCGATAGGTATCAAATGCAGCTTTGGCAGTTTCGTTTATAGAAAATCCAGCAGCGCGCAGGCCTTGCTCTAATGAAATCGTATAAGCTTCGTTTACGTCACCCGATCCCGTTCCGCCAGCAATAAAGTCATAGGAAGTGACACCCAATAGCGCAACATTCAAATCTGTAGAAATCGGTAATGTCGCTTCATTTTTTAATAAAACGACGCCTTCCGCAGCGGATTGGCGCGTAATCGCAGCATGCGCTTTTAAATCAGGATTATTACCATATTCATAATTTTGCATCTTGCGAGATTGTAATACTAATTTTAAAATTCGCCTTGCGGCAATATCAATCTCCGCTTCTGTCAAACGACCTTTTTGATGTCCTTCTTTCAATGCTTTCCATTGGCGATTAGTGCCTGGTTCGAGTAAGTCATTGCCTGCTTTAATTTGTTCTACGGCATCATTTCCACCAAACCAATCCGACATCACTAAACCTTCAAATTGCCAATCGTTTCTTAAAATATCGGTCAGTAAACGACGATGTTCGGAGACATAAGTTCCGTTGACTTTATTGTAAGAAGACATGATCGTCCACGGTTGAGCCTTCTCTACAATGATTTCAAAACCTTTGAGGTATATTTCACGCAAAGCACGTTCAGAAACAATGGTGTTGTTCACAAAACGATCGGTTTCCTGATTATTCGCAACAAAGTGCTTAATGGAAGTCCCTACCCCATTCGACTCGATACCATTCACCATTGCTGCGCCGATATTACCTGTTAATAATGGATCTTCGGAATAGTATTCAAAATTGCGCCCACAAAGCGGATGACGATGTAGATTGACCCCTGGACCTAAAATCACATCTATTCCGTACTCTAATGCCTCCTTGCCCATCGCTTGCCCCACTTCATTTACTAAATTTTCATTCCAAGTAGATGCCAACATAGTCGCAATGGGGAAAGCGGTGCAATAGTAAGTTCGGTCTTCACCTTCTCTTTGGGGTTGAATCCGCAAACCCGCTGGACCATCCGATAAATAAACCGTCGGAATGCCTAAACGCGGCGTGGGCACAATCGTACCTACCGCACCAGCAATTCCTTCACCAGGTTCGACCATTCCAGCGGCAGAGGCTAAGCCAGAGCCTTTCAAGACGTGAATCTTTTCCTCTACAGTCATCTGCGATAGTAAATCTTCTACGCGCGCATTCAGCGGTTGCCGGTCATCTTCGTACACATCTAGTGAACCATTATCATTACGGTCTAAAAAAGTATAACCAGCATTGGTCAACTCGGTAAATTCCGTGCGTTCCTTATAGTCATTTTCAAAAGTAAAGAAGGTCGAAGACATATATCGCCAACCAAAAAATCCACCAATCGCGAGCAATGCTACTAGTGATACAACTACTATTAATGCGAACTTTAATACTTTTTTCATCCAGATTATTATTTTTATGACAACTTGCCACAAATGTAAAAATATTCTACTCGCCGAACTATTCACCATGTCCAGAACGGTATCCGTTGTGTCAAAATGTTCTGATAGAGCAGTTTGATCGGAGTAGATTCTAGAAAAAATGCTTCCGCGCAGGTATTAATTTAAATCGTTTTTCCTCCAAAGTGAAGAGGGGCTTTTCTGTTGATAGACAACCTAATCAAATTCACTAACGTTTACTTTACAATAAATATCACAACACATACCTAACCAACACCGTATGATACCGAACATCCTAAAATACGTTCTCGCTGTTAACCTAGTCATCGTCGGAATTGATAAATTCTTCTTTTTCTTACCCGCATGTAGCCTCAATGCTGCTGCCTCTCCAACTTCACTAGCGATAGTAGGTATAATTGAAATCATTTTAGGAATTCTATTACTCGCTAATATTCGGACGAAATTACTACTCATAATTACCATTTTGCTGATGATCTTTGCTATTGTTGCTCACTTGTCGATTGGTACTACCGATATTGCTTTTGCAGTCATTGGATTAATAACTACCGTATATTTGTATTATAAACTACCTATTTTGGAAAAATAATTCACGTATCATTGATCATATGGATTTTAGAAACCGTTTATCCAAGACTTCCATTTTCTTATTCCTACTGCTATTTTTGGGAAGTTGCGAATCTCCCCTCGACCCCATCACTGATCCAACTGATCTTACGACCAACAGCGAATCCGTTCCCACCATTATTCCTACGGGCGATGAACAATACCTGAATACGAAGTCAGATTTTATTTATGATCAAAGCGAATTACGCACTTTTGAACTGACTATTCCTACCGAAGATTACGAGAAAATTAATAACGACCCAGCCGCTGAGCAATACGTAGCGGGTAGTTTAAACTTTGAAAATGAGACGATTAGCCCCGTTGGTATTCGCTACAAAGGTTCAATTGGTGCGTTTGTGGGTTGCTTATCAAATTTCGATTTAGCAAATCCTTCAGGAAGCAAGACGTGTACCAAATTGTCCATGAAGGTAAAAATCAATTGGGAAGGGCGCGAGGAAAAATTTTACGGTTTAAAGAAATTACAGTTCCATTCGATGAATAATGATCCGTCGCAATTACGCGAACGCGTCGCCTATCATTGCTTTCGCGAAATGGGCGTAGCTGCACCACGAGCAGTACATGCGCGTTTGGTAATCAATGGGGAATTTGTGGGGTTATTTGCTTTAGTGGAACAAATTGATGGGCGATTTACGCGGCATAATTTTGAGGATGGGAAAGGCAATTTATACAAAGAATTATGGCCACTTAATAGTGCTGGTCAGGCGCGTACATCAGCTGATTTTTTAAATGCTTTGAAAACGAATGAAGACGAAAATCCTACGGTAGATTTAATTCAAAATTTTGCGCAGCAAATCGCCGCTGCATCATCAGAAAATGTACCCGCCATCATCGAAGAATACATGGATATTGAAACCATGATCGCCTACGCTGCTGTAGATCGCACGATTCGCAATGACGATGGTGCATTCCACTGGTACTGTGGCGATGGCTCTTGCGATCCGCACAATTTTTATTGGTACGAAGAAACGGATCGACAAAAGGTACATTTGATTCCGTGGGATACCGATCATGCTTTTGAAAATATCGTTTTTGATGCTAATCCCATTGTTCCCATTGCCGATGATTGGGGGGAAACGCGTAATGATTGCGAGCCATTTGGCTATGGTGTTTGGCGCGTACAACAAAAATCAGCCGCTTGTGATAAATTAACTGCTGGCTGGGTAACTTATGCCGATTTGTATGAACAAAAGCGACAGGAGTTTATCGAGACCGTTTTTTCCGCAGCGCAATTAGAACCATTAATGACCGCATGGGAAGCACAAATTTCTACCGCAACCGAAGAGGCAAAAGCAGCGCACGGAGATGCCGTTTCGCTAGAGCGATGGAAAAATGCGGTGACGCAGTTACGGACTCAGATTGAACGGGCGCGGGAGTTGTAATTTGAGCTCACTCCGAAAACACTTAAATCGAAACACATAGGCACATAGTTTACATAGTTTTATTTTTAAATATTTGATATTCAATACTTTGCGCAACCTATGTTTTCTATGTGGCTATCCCGTTATTCAACGGGACAAGTTATGTTTTAATAAAAAATGTGTTTTCGGGCTAGGCTCTAATTTTAAAAGTTTAATTGTTGAACTGTTGAATCGTTTATCTACTCTAATCTATTCGTTATCAACGAATTATCTGAACAGTTCAACAATTCACCAAATTTACCATTTATGCTCCATTTTAAACTCCCCATTTTCTTACTTCTCTTCATTACTACTTTCACACTTCAAGCCCAACCTTTTATCGCGGGCAATACCTACTATGACTCCACTGGTTTTGTAGAATATCGCGCAGGGAATCTGCCTATTATTCTCTCTGCGCCACACGGCGGTGATTTACGCCCCGATACCATTCCAGATCGCGATTGCTCTGGCTGTTCTTACGTCCAAGACCGCTATACCAAACCCATTACAGAAGGCGTTTACGATGCTTTTGTTGCAGCGACAGGTTGTTATCCGCATGCGATTATCAACTTACTACATCGCGTGAAATTTGATGCGAATCGCGATGTAGATACCGCCGCCGATGGAAATA
>JBGCES010000869.1:0-5383 GCA_045106545.1 Saprospiraceae bacterium | reverse complement strand
AATCCAATTATAACTTACTGAAATGGGCTGTTGCCGATGAATTTGCTACCGAAGTACATTTGATAGAACGCTCCACTGATGGGAAAACCTTTACGGAGATTGGTAAATTAATACCAAGTGAACAGCAGGTAAACAGCTATCATTGGAAAGATGAATCACCAATAAGCAGCGCATATTATCGCATACAGGTTATCGATAACGACCAAACGGTTACCTTCTCCAGTACGATTTTGCTCGTACGACCAACAAAAGAGACGTTTGCAATCGAAAATCTATTCCCCATACCAGAAAAAAATTTAGTGACCATTGCTTTTAACGCTCCAACGGCATCAGGTTTACAAGTTACTGTTTTCGATTTAACTGGACGTTTAGTTGTTCAACAAGAACACTGGACGGAAATAGGTCAACAACAACTTGAACTGCAAACAGGTGCACTAGTTTCAGGTACTTATCTAGTAAGATTGGTGCATTCAGATGGTAGCTATGCTACGCGGAAATTCATCATCAAACAATAGAAATAGTTTAACACCAAAGAGGATTTCTAGGGCATGGTTTACTGGCAAAGCGTCAGTAAACCAGCCTTTTTTTATGTTGTTTATCGTCTGACTATGATTACTCCTAAAATAATAAATAGACCGCTAATGAAATGATAAGCGTATAGTTGTTCTCCTAAAATGACGGTGACAATAGCGGCAGATAAGGGTACTACATTTAGCATAATGCCCGCCTGATTGGCACTGGATAATTTGATTCCTTCATTCCAAAAATAATAGGCTACCGCCGTTCCAAAGAAACCAATGCCCAACGCTGAAAACCAAAACGAAGAAGAATAAGTACTGGGACTTTCCATTCCTGCAAAAGGTAAAATGAGGATAAAACAGAGCCAACACAGTAGATTGGTTAAGAAGGTGAAATTGATATTAGAAATGGCACTACCGTACTTTTTTATCCAAACATTCTGTAACGCAAAAAGGATACTCGCCATAAATAGCAATATATCACCTTGACTAAAATCTACTTGTGAAAAATCCAGTAGATTACCCTTTAGAATAAGATAAAGTACGCCGAAAATAGATATGATAACCCCCAAAATATGCTTCTTTTCGAGTGGTGTTTTTAAGATTCGATTTGAAAAAAGTAGCGTCAACATCGGAGAGATGCTAATAATCAAAGCTCCATTGATAGCAGGACTATATTTCATTCCTGTAAAGAAAAGAATGTTGAATCCAAATAGACAAATGACTCCAACTAAGATGATTCCTTTTAAATTATCTTTTACCGTTTGCCAACTGGGCAACTCCTGATAAGCCAAAACGAACAAGGGCACGACGCCTAAAATATACCGCCAAAAACCAGCTTCGATAAAACGGACTTCATGCAGCATACCTTTGGCAAAATGGAAATTGACTCCCCATAAGATAGCTGCAATCATTAAATATAAAATAGCCCTCATTTTTTTTTGCTTAAGTTAGTTAAATTATAACACCGAACAATACTACATTTGAAAAAGGGGCTGTTAAGGAACAACTAAAGAATAACTTCCCTTTAAACATGCTTTTATGCGAAGTTCTTAACAGTCGGAAGATTATTCTATAAACTAACAATGTAGGCTATACCTGTTCATAGATCGTAGGCTATTTAGGCTTCCGATCCATTAATCATGGTATTAACCTACTATAAAAGCGAACACAAATAAATCTACTTGTAAATAGAAGTAATACTTGGGTCAATTATTGGGCGCCATCGCTGACGACTTCTGGGTTCTAAAGTCTAATTACACCAAACTTGGTACACTTAGCGATTCTAAGAATTTGATATAATCTGCTGCGCTTTTAGAAACCTCCGCTTCACTTGGATTGTACTCTGCACCATAGAAAGCGAACAGTAGTTTGTAATTTGCTTTTACATACAAAAATGTAATCTCGAAAGGACTAGTCAGCTGTTCAAGTGTGTATTTGTATCTACCAGCAGATTGATAATCTTCGTCTTTGATACCCGCAGAAATGGCTAAAGCGACGTTCTTGGTGGATAGTTTGTAATCACTATTCGCACCATAAGCCCAGCCGTGTGAAAGAACTTCATCTATCCATTTCTTGAGTAACGGAGGACAATTAAACCAGTAAAAAGGAAACTGAAGTACAATGTTATCTACTGTCTCTAATAACGCTTGTTCTTTCGCCACGTTTATTTTTTCGTCAGGATAAATTTTATGCAAATCATGAATAATATACTTTTCTGGATGCTTTTCTAATTCTGCTACCCAGCGTTTATTGACTACTGATTTTTCTAATTTCGGATGTGCAATGACAATAACCGTCTTCATTGTTAAAATTTTTATTTTTAAAATACGAATTGTAAAACCATATAAGTTGATGGACAACTTGGTTTAATTGTCAAATTTTGTAAGTCGCTCTTAATGAACGAATTGCAACTATAAATTACCTATTGGAACACGACCAACTACATCATCAGGTGATGAAACATGATGCTACAACTTGTTTGTTTCGAGTACAAATTTATAGCGTTTCGCACATCGGTAACAGGAGAAAAGAGTCGAAAATATGGACAATTGGTTCAGACGTATTAGGATGACCCTAAACAAAAATTGGTCGGCGTCACACCTAATCTTTTTTTGAATAACCGAGTAAAGTATAGCTGATCTTGAAAACCTACTTCGTAAGCAATTTCGTTGATGGATAGCTTCGTCATACTCAATAACTCTCGGGCTTTTTCGATTTTTTTACCAATAATATAATTGGTCGGACTATCATTAAACTCCTTTTTGAATTCTCGCTTAAAAGAGGATAAACTTTGATTGCAAAGCTTTGCTAACTGCTCCAGTTTTAGATTCGAAAACAAATGTAACTCAATGACTTCTTTGAGCAGTACAGTTTTAGGAGAATACAAATCGGCGATTAATTCCAAAATAGAATTGACATTTTTGGACTGCACCAACAAGAGAATGAGTTCTTTAATTTTCAATTCCAGTAGGTCGTTGTTGACCAAAGAAGGATTTTGGAAGTAAAACTCTAGGGAATCAATAAATCGCGCAATGACATCGCTGGATGCCACTACTTTGCTTCGTTCATTATTGGTTTGCTTTTTGATGACGGCGGGTAACTCTCCGATGTATAATTTTTTTAATACCTCGGGGAATAAATGTACCGCTATTACTTCCACTTCTTCATTATTTTTCTCGCGCAATAAGTCCAGAAAATGATTGCCACATTTCAACAAAACTGCTTCCTTAGCGTTCATCTGAATATTATTTTCTGATGATAGCAATTTAGGTGCTTGTTCTTTGAAATAGATAAAACAGCCACTATTTTGAAAGATAGCTTCATACCTGAACGGCGTTCGCATTCTTATTTTTTCTATCAGAATTTGATCGCGATATTTGAATGTTGAACGAGCTAAAATCATGCGTTTTATTTTTTAATTCCAAGCTAATACCTCTGCAACGGATAAGTGATCATCATAATCTTTGCCATAATAGGCCCTGTGAATATTTTGCTCTTCGTCGATTAAAAAATCGGCAGGAATCACTGGATCCTCAGACATACTTTTTGTATTGAAAAAACCTCCAGTCATGGCTTTAAAATTTTGTATTGGATTGAGCATAGTTTTCATCATCCCAATGTAGGAAACTTCTACGCCATATTTTTCATAAATATTAAAATCACCATCTGCAATAATCGGAAAAGGAGGGTTTTGTTTACCCGCGTATTTCAAAACATCCTCTTTTGAAGAAGCAAAAAGCGAGATCACCTTAATGCCTTTATTTTCCAATTCTTTGTGCTTTTTAATTAATTCCCGCATTCCCATATTGCAAAATGGACAAGCCGCTTTTCTAAAGAAAGTCAACAACAACTTTTGACCTTTATAATCGCTTAAATTTACGACCTTTCCGTTTAAATCTGTTGTTTTAAATGGAATGGCAGGAGTACCTTCTTTTAATTTTGTCATGATATTTTTTTTGTAATCCTTATTTCGATCGGCTACAGTGGCGGCGATGAAAATGGAATTAAATAATATTACAAAATTAAAGCAACTAAGAAGTAGAGGTATGGATAATTAGGTCAAGTGAATGGACTTTAAGTTCGTATTTTGCTCAAGTACTCCAAGAGGTAAATAGGGTAGGGGAACTACAGAAAAGCGGACTGTTTCTTGGTGGGATAAAATAAAAACGGCAATAAGTCCACCTTGGATTTATTGCCGTTTTCATCCTTACTTTGGGTCAAAATTAGTTCAACGAAGAACTAATTAAAACTCCTTCTTGATCGTCGTGTAAGTTTTACTAACAATTTTTCATTCTCCATTGATTTTTAGCAAGTGCATAAAATCAATGTATGAAAAGGTGTCGTATTCCAATTCTAACTGCGCATTAGCTGCATCACCAGCAACATTAATTGAAATAATGCTTGCCTTTGTTTTTACTGGATCGTTTGCGATGACATGACCAGTTAAAGCCTCTAATGCATTCACTTCCGTATATCCTTCCTCGACCCACTTCATCGTAGCGGTTGGTATAAATGCCTTTTTTAAAGATTCAGGCTGGTGCTTAACTAAACCATCAAAGTAATGATTAATGGTTGTTTCGATAAGCTGTAGATCGGTCGTTTGCGCTTGAGTTTGTACCATCATTGTTGTGATTAAGGTGAAAATGAAAAATACTTTTTTCATGATAAATGATTAAATTTTTGAACTTATTTGGACATATTATTTGATAATATTAGTCCGATTTATAAGTACAAATTTAGGGGGAAATCACAACGAGGATATGGACAATCCGTCCAAGATGATAGATTTTAGGGTCAACCTTAAATTTTATTACAAGCTATTCGCCGAATTGGTTTACAAAAAACTTTCCTGTGCTCTGCGAACTCCGCTTTTTATATCGTTTCTAATGTATGTCCATTTTTGTATAGTTGGTAGTCACCACAATAACGTTCACGCTAAAAGGGCAACTACCAACTAAAAACTACCAACTACTTCTTCTCCGTCGCATTCCCACTAATCGTCTGCCCAAAGAAAATCGAGTTTGCCATTAGCTTATTTGTACCGTACCAAAAGGCGCGGAAGTTTGGATTGTCTGCCATTGCGATGACGCGACCGCGTCCCATTCCACTCACGACAATTGCCGCCGATTTACTTGCTTTTTCCACATTTTCTTTTGAACTATAGCCACTGACCAATGGATCTTGGGTATAAACCAAAGGCGCAGCGTAAGGATTTTTAGGCATTTCCATAAAGACCGTTCCCTTACGGAAAACGGGCAATTTGCTATCCTGATAACCGTAACCCAACGGGTGCGTTAAGTCTAAGTTATTCATAAAAATCGAACCGCCGATGACGTTGCGACCACGATCAGCACTGAGTCTAT
>JBGCES010000868.1:0-1778 GCA_045106545.1 Saprospiraceae bacterium | reverse complement strand
CATAATCGTCTTGCAAGCGCGTTTTAATCGCATCGCCGTCTGTGATAGGCGTGATATTCACTGTTCCGTTCAAGGCTTGCTGATTCGCTAACGGATAGCCGACCCAATTCCATCCTTCATTCAATGAAATGTTCTCAATTGGTGCAAATGCACCCGCCATGTAAAGCGTATCTGGTCCATTTTCTAAATAGATCATGTAGCCCTTATTCGGATCGAGATTATCTAAATTTGTTCCACTTGGATTGTACCAACCTGTAGCTGCACTATATTGCGCAACGGCGTTATCGGTTTTAATCACATCACCTTCGGCTGGGTTCTGAATGCCGCTTAGCAAATCATTTAAGTTCATACCCGTCGTATTGGTATTGGTGGAAAACCAAGTCCAGCCTTGATTGAGTGGGATAATCCGCACTAAATCGGTCGCTTTTTCTACTTCTAAAATGGTAGGATTCTCGGTATTACCGATAACATTATCCGCTTCAAAAAGAATCGGACTCACGGGACGGGCAATGTACAATTGTCCTTCGCTCGCATCCCAGACGCGGAATTCTAACGCTTTATCCGTATCCGTTGGGTTACCCAAAACGCTCAAATAAGCGGCAAAAAATTGTCCACCAACTTGTGAGATATTGGCTACGCCGCGAATCTGTCCATCGATGAATGCCGCGATGCGATCCAAAGAATCAACGGAAGGTGTTTCGCTGGTAAATTGCCAGTTACTAATCAAATTCATATCGTTACTGAATGAACTTGGATTATCAACGACCCAGTAAGGCGGACGTTTTTTAATACTCGCCTCAATGTGAATTTTAGGTAAACGTCCTACTAAACCGATTACTTCAATGGTTTCTGCAAAGTCCTGTACCTCGTCGCTGTTGATGCTAAATACGATAGTACGACCACTTGGATTGACATCAAAATTGCCAGTTGGACTGTAGTTTAACCAGTTGCCTTCAATTGCTCCATCTTCGGGAAGTAGGCGTACATTAGTGACATTTTCATTTAAGGTACTATTGGCTAAAAGGGTCGTAATATTGAGCGTTTCGCCGGCATATAAACTCACTTTTAGCGTATCTTCTGTCCAGTATAATTTCTGCGTAATCACGTCAAATGCCCAGCTTACGGGTTCTTGTAAACCATTACCTGTCACGTCGCGCATCTCTGTCAAACAAATCTCCAATCGGTGTCCGTCGTAATCAAACATCGGCGCGATGGTTTCGAATACTAATTCGTTATTAAAACAAGCGACTGTAAACGGAACGTCTGCACTATTATTTGTTACATCCACCACTTTGAAATTTGTCATTACAAAATCAGGATTGTCAATTAGCGAACAGTTCAAATTTTTGTTAAAACTAAAACTGATTTTGTCGCCTTCCGTCCACACGCCATCGGCGGGTTCTGGATTACCAAAGAGGCGTAAACCTGAGCGATTGATGCGCCCGCCGACTGAGTTAGAAATTGTTTCTGAGTTGGTACACTTAGCCACTACGCGCAACTCGTATTCTCCATCGGGATAAGTTACAAAATCGTCATCAGGCATTTGCCACACAAAGAAGTACTCGGGAATTTGCGTATTGGGAATGCCTGCATTGTGATCCGCTAAAACTTGCGGCGTAACGAAGGCATCTAAATCTTTGATATGACGCAGCGGCACATCATCCCATTCGCTGCCATCGCCCAAACGACGGTATTGCAAACGCAGATTTTCCAAAGGTGGATTATCAGGTTGGTAATCGCGAATTGTGATCACGATTTCGCCATTGGCATTATTTAAT
>JBGCES010000867.1:0-2656 GCA_045106545.1 Saprospiraceae bacterium | reverse complement strand
CTAAATAGGTCCCAGCAGTAATCGCTCGCGGCAGCGCAACTTGCGCACTAATTTGCCCACTTGCCTTGTCTTGTTTTAGTAACACGCCTAATTGCTTACCCGTCATATCCAATAATTGTATGCGCAACGAATCAGGCTGTTCCAACGTCAGTTCAATTTGTAAAAAGTCACTCGTCGGATTCGGATAAACATTCACTTGTTGAATAAAATTCAAATCTTCGATATTTGTAATTTCACCTAAACCAGTAATCAAACGGATGCGCCCTGCCGTGGTGCTTTCGGCAATGACTAAGCTATCACCCGAAGGCGAGAGCGCAATGCCATTCGGCAAGTCAAAAGTTGATTCATTTAAAGTGCCGTTTGCTCCACCAATACCTCCTCTACCCGCATAAGGACGAACCGTTCCATCTAATGCCATTTGAAAAATCTTGGGCGTACCCGCACCCGTAATAATATAGCGATCTTCACGTAAAACCAGATAGCCTGAATTTTGACTACCCGTTAAGGTTGCAAAACGCGTCACCTCGCCTTCTGGCGTAATCCGTTGTACACTATTATTATTAAAATTGGCAGAAATTAAATCACCTTCGGGACTAAATACCAAACCATCGGGTCCATTAATCAATCCACCTGACGCCAATGTGGTAGGCGTTGGATTAGCCGCAGTCATATCTATTTTGGAAATACGATTACCACTATAATTTGCAACGTACATGATTTGATTCACATCGTCTATCAAGATGCCCGCTGGGCCAAGCAAGCCACTCGTATAAACCGACGCATTATCCGCTGTATCAAATTTGATAATCTGCCCCGCATTAAATTCGGAAATGTAAAAATTACCCGCAGCATCCATTCCCCCACCGAGCGTACTGGAATAATCACCAATTTGCTGAATGTCTCCCTGTCCATTGAGTTTATACACTTTCCCATTGGTGTAGTCGGAGGTATAAATATCGCCATTCGGTGCCCAGGTAATGGCTTCAAAGCGGGTACCTGGTTGACTAATCAACGTAGAAACATTCTGAGAAAAAGACAACTGAGTAATTAATAATAATAGTAAGGTAAAGTAAAATTTCTGATGCATTTTTTAAAATATGAAGGTGAAAGGAAATAATAACAAGCGGTCAGGGGACAGGAGTCAGTTGAATGAACCTATCTCCTGACTCCTGTCCCCTGACCGCTCAAAAATGTGTAACGCTACTTCACTAAAGACTCGTTCGCCATTAAGTAAAGCAGCGTTATCACGATCTCTTCGGTGGACAAGGTAGGGGCAGTTCGTAAAAAAGGCGAGAATTGTCTTTTAGCAGTTGTCTATCTTAGCTTAGACAAACCAATTCATGGGTAGAAATGGCTATTTTGCCGCTTTATCAGGTAGGTATCGGATACCTTTTTTATAAAATCCTAAGGGTTGAATAATCATCATACAAAGTTTAAACCTCAGGTATCCGATACCTCTTACACCATAGTTTTGCATTAGTAAAAATGGTTCTCTGACGAATTCCGTAAAAACGTCAGCCAAAAATGTTCTCAGCGCTACCCTGCAGTCGCTTACTCAAACAATTTTATGTCTGACACGGAATTTCTCAGAGAACGGTAAAAAATTGAAGCAAAGTGAAAATTGATCTATCTAGTACATTCTATTTATTCGCAGCAGCGCAGGCTGTCGTTTTAATGGTCGTCGTTTTGCGCAAGACAAAGATTTCCCTTTCGGAAAAATATTTGGTGGGCGTACTTTTTGCCTTGAGCATTACCCTGATTCATTACGTCATTTTGATGAATGAACTGATTAGCAATCCTACGGGTTGGTCAGAATCAGGCGCATTGGCATGGCAAACCATTCCGCCCCTCCTCTATTTATATGGTCGCTCCTTGGTAGGTAACGAGCAACAATGGCGGTGGAGTAACCTTCGTTTTTTTCCGATTAGCATCTATTTTTTAGCGCAAACCTTACTCGTGGCAGGTGGCGTTTATTTTGGCTTTTTTCTGCTTTTTAGTGATTGGAACAGCTATAGCGTAGCGTGGATTTTAGTTTATTTAGTGAATAGTTTAGCGTTTGCATTGCTCACTTTACGGTTACTTTATCAAAGCGATATTTCTGATAAACAAGCGACGGAATTGACTTGGTTGCGCTGGTATTTCCAAGGATTTGCCACTATATTAATTGTCCTCACGGGCGCACTCGTTTACTTGCGTAATGCGGCTACTTTTGTTCAGCAATTTGAATATTGGTTACTCATTTTTTACGCTGTTTTCATCTTTGGTTTGGTCTTCAAGTCGTTGCGCTCTTCCAATTACCTTAACATACTCGCCGATGACCATTATGGACACGCCCGCAAGGATCAATCTGAATTATTGGAATTATTTAATCAATTAGAAACCTACGTACAGCGCGAACAACCTTATCGGCAACCAAAACTAAGTTTGTCCGATTTAGCGAAAGCGACTAATATTTCTGAAAACCAGCTTTCGCAAATCTTTACGCGTCACCTCCATGCTAGTTTTTATCAATACATCAACAACTATCGCCTAACTGCTTTTGAGCAGGAAGTACGTGAAAAAGGGACGCAACAATATACAATTATGGCGTTGGCGGAAGCAGCGGGATTTGCTTCGCGGGCGACTTTTTATAAAGCGTTTAAGGAGAAGTTTGAAA
>JBGCES010000866.1:0-2716 GCA_045106545.1 Saprospiraceae bacterium | reverse complement strand
TCCTCTCACTTTTTCCTATTTTTGAAGCACTATTTCATTTTCATTCCTTTCAGTAGATGCAAGACAGCAAATTTTTCCAATTATTTAAGACGTTAGACAAGCCCGAACGCCGTGCTTTTTTTACCTATATGCAGCAGCGGTTTCCAAAAGACACCGCCCCTTTTTTACTATTTGAGCGTTTTCATAAAATGGGACATAAATTCTCTGGTAAAAAAATGGCGATCACGTATTTGCAACAGCATTTGCTCAAAGAAGAAGTTACTGCCAAACGTATCTCCAATGAAGCGAGTAAAGTCTATCGGGCATTAGAAGATTTTTTATTAGAACAGCATTTAAGAACCGAAAATAAAGCTACATTGCGCTCGCTTTTATTGGTGGATATTTTTCGGGAACGTAATGTCGAGAAGTTGGTAGAAAAGAAAAATACCGTTTTTCAAGAAGCACAATCTAAACAGAAAGATAGCTTTTGGTATAATCTACGCGCTTACCAACATAGCTTTGCCACTTATCACGCCGCACCCAATAAAACTGATAAAGAAATACAGCTAGAGTTAAATCAACAGCATATTGCACTTGATAATTTTTACCTGATTCATCGATTAAAAAGTTGTTGCGAACAACTCAGTCAGGCGATAATTTTTGGAAAAGAAACAAAGACGATTGATAAAAAAATAGAGCAACTAAATGAAATCGCTCACACATTAAGAACGACTCCTCCGTTATTTACCTTTTATCAACTCGCTTATCGATTGATCGCATCTCCTAGCGAAGAAAACTATTTCCACTTTTTACAACAAGTACATCCTCAGCAGCCATTCGATGCCAATGATTTACATGCAGGTTTGTTTTACGTGATCAATAATAACGCGAAGCTGATTCGTAGCAATCCCTATTTGGGAATGGAGCGCTGTGTAGAATTATTTCAATTGGGTAAAGAAAACAACTGGTTACAGCAACGCGATTATGTTTCCGAAAAAACCCTCCATAATGCTATAAATGTCGGTTGCGGTCTTTACAAAACAGATTGGTCGCAACAATTTTTAGATGCCATTTATCCAAAACTAGAGCCAAATTGCCAAGAATTAGCTCGGAAAATTGCTCAAGCCCGCATTGACTTTGCCTTAGAAAAATATGAAAAAGTAGCTAACGATTTGCTCGACTTATCCTTTACCGATAACTATCATATTATACAAGCAAAAGTGTTACAATTGCGCAGCTATTTTGAACTAAACCATCAAGTCGAATACGCAGAACCTCAACAAAATTTAAAACACTCTTTTAGACGTTATTTAAAAAGAAATAAACTATTCTCTCCCGATCGGATTACCAGTTATATACGCTTTTTAGAAATTTATGACCAGCTAGAATTGCGAAAATTACGCTTCGAAGAAATTCAACTAAATCTTAAAAATGATAACATTGCCTGTAAAAACTGGCTCCAAGAAAAACTAAAAAGTTACTCACCAGATAAGTGGCGAGCAACTTTTTGAATAAAGTATCTAGATATTCTATTAAATTGATTAGCAGCGATTTAGGTCGTAATAATATCCTCAATCACTTGCATAAGATATTCAAACCAAGTCATGATAGTACTGTTTAAAAGGTGAAGAAAACTTCAGCCTACGCACAGCAATCACTGGTAAAACCTGCGCCAAATGACACATTCTACCCCAAGCAGTCGAATGACTGTTCTGGTATTTTTATAAAAAATAAATTGTTATCTCCGGAGTAACAATCAACTTTTACAAATCAGTTAAAGCTGTTTGTATGGCTGATTGACACGACAAAGATGGGGGAGATTTTAGCGGTAAGAAAGTCGATTTTACGATCAGAATTATTCACCTAAATTTATTAGGATTCAGAAAAATTCAGATTTTTATCCAATGCTTATATGACTTGTTTTGCTTTTTTAACCAAAGCTAAATACGATGTCCGATACTGACGGAATAAGTCCCGATTAGCAGCTTTAGTAAATTCGATAACGGGCGCGTTCGCGCGTTTAACACCGTAGAGATAATGCGAAACCATCATTTTGCCCTGCTGCATTGCGCCATCTACGATTAGAAAATGGTTGTGCGGTAAGTGTTTGTAAGTAAATACTTGGAAATGATCGCCCTTTCCTTGCGTAGCAAAATCTGCTTTAATCCGTTTTAACTTGCGTAGCACTTCTTTAATCACATCCGTAGAAAATTCTTCTTCCGCAAATTCTTCCGCACGATCACTAAAGTAATGGCGCGCAGCATTGGAATCGGGGTCTAAGAGATACATTTTTAGGTTAACTTTGCGTTCAAAAAGTTGCTCAATATAAATTTTAAACTCGTAATCGCTGCGGTGTAAAAAGTAGCCCGTGAAAGCGTTGAGCCGCACGCCAACTTCGACCACTTCTTTCTGCGCCGTTTTAATAAAATTAGCTTTGTAAGCAATATCGGGTCGCCCTTTCCAATGCGGAATAATGTTAAACCACGGATCTTCTTCGTTGCTTGGCTGTTCGAGAATTTTAGTTAGTTTTTTAATCTCAGTTGTTGGTAAATCTACAAAATCGCCAACTTGTTCGTCAAATTTCAGGCTACATTCTACTGCTAATATTTCTTCCATTCCTGCCTTTGTAGCTAAAAGCGTAGCCAATCCAACCTTATTTACTTTGAGGATATTATTAAAATTAGCTTTGGATATTTTCACTTCCAGCGTCCGCAATTTATTCACAATTTGCACTTGC
>JBGCES010000865.1:0-5912 GCA_045106545.1 Saprospiraceae bacterium | reverse complement strand
ATTAGAAATAGAAGTACCAGCAACGCGTGATCCAGGTATGCCTATTATCGCTGATCTCGACCAAGACGGCGACACCGAAATCTTCTTCCACGCCAACACTTCCTATTCCGTTCAACGCATCGCAGGTCGCCGCGTCATGCCTTTAGCGCGTCCCATTTGGAATCAACATTTATGGTGGAACACCAATATCAACGACGATCTCACAGTGCCGCGACAACAGCAATCGACACACCTTGCCACCGATCCTCAATTCAATAGCTTTATGGCAATGCATGCGCAGTATCAATACGATTTGCCCGATTTAGACGTGCAAATTCGCACCGCCGATTGTCCAATCGAGGAAGGAACGCGCTTTGAAGTAGAAATTTGCAACCAAGGCGAACTTGATTATCCCGCCCGTGGAACGATTAATTTGCGGCTGCAATTTCATCGAGGCGACGGAAACTGGCGCGATTTGACCCCATTAACGATGTCAACTACTGATGCGAATCCAACGCCCATTCCAGTTGGTGAATGTATCATTTATGAACGCGATTTTACGACTGCCGAATTAGTAATTATTGAAGATTTGCTGATTAGAGATGCGTATCTGCGACTCGTTGTTGGCGCGAATGTGTACGATGCTTGGAACATCGAATACAAGCAAAAGAACTTAACGATGTTTGGAGATTTGGTATGGCGTGATACCGATTTTTATATCTCAGAGTGCGACTTTGCGAATAATGTAGATACGCTTGATTTTGGCTTTTTTCCAAAATTAGATTTACCGCCTTTCCTAACGGTGTGCGCCAACGAACCTGTTCTGTTAAATGCATCTGATCGGTTTACAACTTATAATTGGAATACAGGCAGCCAAGATTCGATCGTGTCTATTTTTGCCGAAGGAAATTACGGCGTTACGGTCACCGATGATTGTGGTCGCGAGCAGGAAACGGAGGTCTTTGTCCGCTACCGCGAAGAAACCGTTTTGGATCTGGGCGATACCCTAATCAGTTGCGATATCGCACCGATTCAGATCAATATGCCACCCGTATTTGCGAACGCCCAATGGTTTCCTTCCGATAATTTGAGTTGTGATAATTGTACGGAAGTAACCATCACACCTACCACCGATATTGAATACATCGTCATCGGTGAAACCGTTGATGGCTGTTATAGCGTCGATACTCTGCAAATCATCAAAGCCAGCAGCGTTGAAACCTTTTTAGATACTGCCATTTGCGAAAATTCGACCTTGTTTTATGAAAATGAAAACCTCGTACCTAACGATACTTACGAATTTATTTACGAAAGTGCAATCGGCTGTGATTCAACGGTTTATCTAACCGTTACGGAAAATGAAAATTCCGCTTTTTATGAAACCATCGAATTGCCCACTTGCGCGAATGACTCCACTTTCGTGGAAAACGGCTACCTCGCTGCGGGCGATTCTCTACTAATTGAAAACCAAACCATAGCGGGTTGTGATAGCAATTTGACCTATATCGCGACGCTTTTACCCATCTTCGAAACGCGCGAATCTCGTGTACTTTGCGCTGGTGATTCGACTTTGGCTTTCGCCGAAATGGTCAATGCTACGGGTGCATACATGCAAACCTTTACTGCCATCAACGGCTGTGATTCTACGCATACGATTGAAGTAGAAGTGCTGGATGATATTGTTATTAATTTACAACTCAACCCTGCCTGTCCCGACGAAACCGACGGCGAAATTACTGCTAATGTGACGGGCGGCACACCGCCTTATCAATACCTTTGGTCAACGGGAACGACGGGCAGCGATGCGCGCATTAGCCGACTCGCGGCGGGCGATTACCGCTTGACCGTAACGGATGCGACCAATTGCAGCGTTTCCATTTCTGCAACCTTAGATTACTTTATCAATAACGAATTTAGCATTCAAAAAATCGATATTAGTTGCTTTGGCGAGACTGATGGACAGATTCAAGTAAACAGCAATCAACCCATCGAAATCAGCTTGGATGGTGAGAATTTTTCTACCATCAATCGCTTTAATCAACTCACTGCTGGCGATTACGATCTCTACGTCCGCGACCAAAATAGCTGTTTAATTTATGAATCGTTTACCATCAACGAACCAGAAGAATGGACAGTAGAATTGCCTCAAATAATTAATTTACAATTAGGGGATTCCATCGTTTTACAACCTATTTTTAATATCGAAAGAGAGCTGACTTATCAATGGCAACCTGCTACTGGATTGAGTTGTACGGATTGCGAAAATCCTACAGCAAATTCGCTGCGTAATGAAAAATATCGTTTGCAAGTAATTGATAATCAGGGTTGTATCGAAGAAGTAGAAGTACAAGTTTTAGTTGTTCAAGACGTACCTATTTATCTACCAACCGCCTTCTCACCCAATGAAGATAACCAAAATGACCTCTGGCAACCCTTCGCTGGAACGGGCGTAGCACGCCTACTTTCTACCCAAATTTTTGACCGCTGGGGCGACCAAGTTTATGCTTGGTCAGGTAACGAAAACGCTAATCCATCAACACCAATTTGGGATGGCTACGTTCGTGGACAACGCGCTGCGACGGGCGTTTACATTTACACTATCGAAGTGGAATATGTGGATGGTAGAAAAGAAATATTACGCGGTGATTTTGTGTTGTTACGCTAATCATCAAGTACCTTTCCAGTACTCGATGTTTTTCAAATAAAGATCGAGTTAAAAAACTATCAAGTGCTGGGAAAGCACTTGATAATGGAAAACCATTGTAAACTATCCGCAGTTCTGTCGAATGTTGATTATCTTGCCTGTAGAGACGTTTGAAAAAATGTCTAATGTATAATTTGCTAAACTAACGGTAATTGGAACACGGATTAAACGAGATCCAACTGATTTCTGCGGATTCATCATTTAATCAATCTGTGCTAATCCGTTAAATCCCGTTCAATCCGTGTTCCAATTATGTAGATGCCTGTAAATATTTATTATGCTCAATCTATCCACCTATCTCACCCCACAAGAACGCGCCGCCCTTCAACAAAAATCCGATTGGCGCGGCTTCCTCGAAATCGCGCATACTTGGGCGTGGATCGCAGCTACGTTTACGCTCGTCGCCTACTTTCCTAATATTTTTACCATCATTCTCGCCCTATTTATTTTAGGTGGCAAACAACTCGCCTGTGCAGTAATTATGCACGACACAGGACATCATGGACTATTTAAAAGCAAAAAACTTAATGACTTTTTTGGAACGTGGTTCGGTGCTTATCCCGTGATGAACGATATGCTTTCTTACCGCCATTATCACGTCAAGCACCATTTGACGACGGGAACAGCGGAAGATCCAGATATTTCTTTGACGAAAGGTTATCCAACGACGGCGGTGAGTATGATGCGGAAGTTAGGACGAGATCTAGCGGGTGCGACAGGACTGAAACATCAACTGGGTTTACTGATGATGCACCTCGGATATTGGAAATATACGGGCAGCAAAACCTTAGAAAAACTATACGTAAAGGATCGGACATGGGCTGAGTTTTTTAAACTGGCTTGGAAAAAGTTGCACGGGCCAATCATATCTAACGGACTGTTATTCAGTATTTTATGGTTAACGGGGAATGGCTGGTTATATTTGCTATGGATTGGAGCAATGTTTACCACCTATAATTTTAGCGTTCGCATTCGCTCCATCGCGGAACATTCGATGCTAGATGCCAGCGACAATTTACGCAACACCCGCACGACTTACGCCAATTGGTTCGAGCGCATCTTATTCGCGCCTCACCACGTCAATTACCACGTCGAACACCATTTGATGATGGCTGTGCCGCCTTATCATTTACCAAAAATGCACAAGTTATTGAAAGAACGCGGCTTCTATGAAAAAGGCGTTTTGGCGCAGGGATATGGAGAGATTTTAAGATTGGCGATACGCTAATGGAGCACGGGGGAGCACAGACATTCCTGTCTGTGAAATATCTCTAAACATTCTTGAACGATTTTGCAATAGTCGTGTACCCTAAAATGATTGGTTAGCTCCTTTCTACGCCGTAGCTTTCTGCTACCGCGTAGATTTGTCTGCTTCAAGTTACAAGCTAGAATAAAGTTACCACGTAGCAAATCAAAACACCCACTAAATGAAATACGTCATTCTATTCCTACTACTTTTTGGTACAAACCTCAGCTTTACCCAACAACAAATTCATTTTACCAACCCTTCTTTTGAAGATACTCCTCGTCATTCGAGAACGCCTACAGGATGGTGTGATTACGGTAATATTAACGAATCACCACCTGATACACATCCAACCAAAGAACATGCATTTGGGGTGAAGCAGTTACCTCAACATGGAAAAACCTATTTAGGAATGGTGGTCAGGGAGAACGATACGCAAGAGTCCGTTGGGCAGCAATTAGAAAGTCCATTAGTAGCAGGGAATTGTTATTCTCTTACCCTTTATTTGTCCCGTTCCGATGAATACATTAGTCTTAGTCGCACCGCTAATCAAGAAATTAAATCCAATTCACCAGTTGTTTTGCGCATTTGGGGCGGCGATGCTTTTTATGAAAAAAAGGAACTTTTAGATTCTTCCGAGTTGGTGGCGCATACCGATTGGCGGAATTACGAGTTTAATTTCCGACCAGAACAAGAAGTAGAATACCTGATTTTTGAAGTTTTCTATGAAACGCCTACGTTGTTTCCTTACAATGGTAATATGTTATTAGATAATCTGTCTTCAATAGCTTTGAGAGATTGTTTAGAAGTGGATGATTCTTTAAAAGAAGATTAAGCTTTGTACGTATCGGATACCTCGCAGGTATCCGATACGTGAATATTTTTACAACCCTGGATGTTTATCATCCCACTCCGTTCTTTTCTGAAACGCCTGCGCTAATTCCAAAATCGTCGCTTCATCAAATAATCGTCCCGTAAAAGTGATACTCGTCGGCATACCTTCAGCATCAAAACCATTGGGTACGCAGATCGCTGGATGTCCCGTCAAATTGGTGATACGTAAACTATTAGATGCCCACGAAGGCGCGACAAAAGCATCCACGGTTTGCATTAATTCATGCATGTCGTTGACTAAAATTGTCCGCAACCGATTGGCTTGGATATATTCGACCGCAGGAATTAGCCGCGCTTCGCGGAATGTATTGGGCCAAGCGTAGCGTTCTTGGCGCACCATTTTGTCATCTGCGCCTGAGCGCGTTAATTCATCAAAAGCCGCCGCCGCTTCCGCACTCAATACAAAGCCAATATCAGGTAAATCAGGTAATTTAATCGGCACTAATTCTACACCCATTTTTTCTAATTCTATTAATACCAAACTGTCTTGCGACTTAAAAGCATAATCCTTTTCAAAATCTGCTTTCACATATCCTAATTTGATCTTACGTATATCGCGCTGCGCATTATAGCCTGTATAACCAGCTGCAATCGTATGCGAATCTTTCGGATCTACGCCTTCAATCGCCGCGAAAACCATCGCTGCATCTTCCGCCGAACGCGTAATTGGACCAATCTTATCCATTGACCAACTCAATGCCATCGCGCCCTGACGACTCACGCGCCCAAAGGTCGGACGTAAACCCGTTACACCGCAAACGGTCGATGGCGAAACGATACTTCAAAGGTTTCGGTACCAATCGCAAACGGTACACAACCCGCCGCCACCGTACTCGCCGAACCTGCCGACGAACCACTCGAACCCGTTTCTGGATTCCACGGGTTGCGTGTTTTCTCACCGAACCAAACATCGCCCCAAGCGAGTGCGCCAAGCGTCGTTTTTGCAATTAAAACAGCACCTGCTTCTTCCAGTTTTTGAATGACCGTCGCGTCTTCGTCAATGACTTGATCTCGGAAAGGTGTTGCTCCCCAAGTCGTTTTATATTTTTTAGTGGACAATAAATCCTTTGCGCCGTAAGGAATACCGTG